>WRNF01000048.1 GCA_009776715.1 Treponema sp.
GCCACGGATTTACACGGATTTCCACAGATTTACACAGAGGAATATAGATTTCTAGGAATGAAACCAAGAATAATCATCGGGTTTACACAGAATTTAAAAATAAAATAAAAATCCGTGTAAATCCTTTTAATCTGTGAAAATCCGTGTGCATTTGACATCCAATGCTACCAAGTGCGGCTTTAGTTTGAAGTTACAGACAAGCTTTTTGCTATTGGCGGACGATGCGGAACCCAAGATCGCTGCTAAGGTAAGAGGGAGCATACAGGTTGCGGCATGCAGAACGAAGATGCTGACCGGTATCGTCCCAACTACCGCCGCGGCCAATAATGCCAGACGAGCTGGTTGAACCTTCCGGGTTTGTCTCTGGATCGCTGGAATATGCTCCATAGCTGTCCCAGCACCATTCCCATACATTTCCATGCATATCGTATAATCCCCAGTTATTCGGCATCAAACTTCCTGCAACGGTTGTTTTGTCTCTGAATGGCCCTTTTGCATTTTTGTTATAAGGATAATTTCCATCAAAGTTTGCCTGATCCGTTGTAATATTATCTCCTGTGTTAAATGGTGTAGTAGTTCCAGCACGGCACGCATATTCCCATTCTGCTTCAGTCGGCAGCCGGTACCCATTGGAATTTTTAATCCATGACACAAGACGGTTATTTCCACTGCCCCTAATCGAATATGCCGGGTTTAACCCTTCCCTCTCGCTGCGGAGGTTGCAGTACTCTACCGCATCAAACCAGCTTACATTTTCTACCGGCAAATTATTTCCCTTAAAACGGCTGGGGTTCACCCCTGTGAGCAATTCATATTCCGCCTGCGTTACTTCAAATTTGCTCATGTAAAATGAATCCAATGTTACCTGCCGCTGGGGACCTTCATTATTGGATCGCTGCGGCTCGTTTGGCGGACTGCCCATGACAAAGGTACCGCCCTGTATGCTAACAAACCCGTCGGGGGCTGATTGCTGCGCCCAGACATATAATGAAACAAACATCAAAAGAATACCAAGTATTTTTTTCATACATACTCTCCTATTTTTTTATATATACCTTTGCTTATATTTTGTCAAGTTCTGAAGGGAATGGTTCTGAAGGGAATGGTTTTTTAGGCTCCTTATGGAGTCAATTAAGGAAGAATAATACAGCATAACCCTTACAAAAGATGGAAAAAACTTGTATTTTTTAAGAAATTTGTTGCTTTTTTTAAGAAGATATAGTAAAATAACTAAAATATTACCAATTCGGGGAAAAGTATGTCATTTTCTGTTATATTACATAAATTTTTCACAATTTTTCTTGCTTTTTTGCCGGTTTGCTGCATGATAGTTTCCTCTGGATGCAGTGAAAACAGGTGCTATCTGGAACAGCCTGAAGCTTCCGTTAATGCTCCCTCTGCCGGCAACAGTGAAAATCTGCCGGTTGACATACATTTCTTTTTTGACCGCACAGAGTCTATGAAAGGGTTTACCCAATTCGAGAACAATAACAAATATTCAGAAAACACCCATTCTCATTATAAAGAAACAATGCCCATAATTGTTAATGCCGTTCAAAATATTAAAAACGGAAATTCAAAGTATTATCAATACGGAGATACTCAAATAACCGAAATGGACAGAAATAAAGTGCTCAGCACCAATTCTGGCAATCCCGGCGTCCGCATGGGCGCTTTTTACGGAATAAAAAACGGCATTGACAGAGAACCTTTTGTTCCTGGTTCCAGAGAGCTAAACGGGAGGCCTTTTTCAAAGGTAAACCGTTTTATTTATACGGAACTTACCGAAGGCGATGATGACGGAAAAAAATTATTTATCATTGTTACCGATTTTTACGAAACCGATTCCCCTGATATCTTTAAAGATTTTTTTCAAAGCGCTTTTAATAAAGGTTTTTCCGGGGCAATATTTGCCATCGATTCTGAATTTGCCGGAGTGGTGTATGATGTTCTTGAAAATAAAAAAGGGTTCCCTGTTGCAGGCAATGTAAAAAATGCCTTTTTTGTTCTAATTGCCGGCAATAACGAAGAATTATTGCAGTACTGCGAAAAATTAATTAATGATTTACATGAGATGCAGATAGTTTTTAATAATTCTATTTTTATGGCAGGCAGGGATACAACGGTTTCAGCAATGCCGGATGAAGCGGAAAGGGCAGGTTCAAAAAGGGATTATGAAGAATATGACAGCAATACCCCGTTGAATTTTGATCTCCTGGAAACCGGCTCTGCCGGCCTGTACTATTTAACTGCCAATGACGAAGGAGATGCGGAAGCTGTGCCGGCAGACCTGCCTGCGTATAGAATTAACCCGGGCTACAGGATGCGTTTTATTGCCGCGTTAGCTGAAATTCCGCAGTACCTTGCCGATAATTATAATTATAATTGCGCCTGGGAAATTGAATATTTTGAAGGCGATAATTCACATGCCGCGGATGCGGGAATTTCTGAATTTACCGGTATAAAAAGAAAAAATTATTTTGATGCTGTTGTATCTATTGGCTCCGCAACCAGGAATATGCAGTCTTTATGCCTGATTATCGAGACTGCCGCTAATGAAAATACTAATGCAGTTAAAGAAATGGAAAACGGTTTTTACCGGTTTTCCTTCAATGTACAGGCAAATGCCCATAGCAGGCCAAAATGGGTTGACGAAAAAAGCGCAAATAATTTATCGGATTTTGAAGAAAGCAGTAATAACGGAAGGTTGAAAATATTAAATTTCAGGAAAGTGTACAGCGACATTGCAGAGGTATACAATAATTCAAAAACCGCTCCGTCATTTTCCGGAAATTTATTTTTTATAAAGAGATGAGCTTGTTATAAGCTTTTGTGTTAAGGAGAAATTATGTTTGGCACCTATTTTAAATCATCAATCAAATCGCTGCCCGTTATTGTATTATTCCCGTTGTTATCGTTTCTGGTGTATTTATTTTTTGTTGACGGGTACTTGTTAACAGAACGAATAATCTATATTACAATAAAAGGCTTTGAATCCGGAAAAAGCGGATGGGGGCTAGGCTGCCATTGGATGCTGTGGAACATGGTTTTTGCCGTTGTAATTAATTTTTTACACATAATGATTATCCCTTCTGCCATAGGAGGAATAAACGCAGGAACCAAACAGGCGCAGTTTTATCTGGGCTTCTTTACCAATTTAGTCCTTTTATTTATTATTCCCATTATTTTTTATATTAAATACAAAGTTGATTTATCATTATTCTTTATTGTAATCGCTTTGGATATCATTGGCTTTTTGCTGCCCTTTATCTTAGGCTCGCGGTTTGTAGCCGCAGCTTACAAGAAAGCATTTTGGTTTGTGCATTAATTAAGGAGAAACTATGTCAAAACTGCATTTTATTGCTGTTGGAGGAACCGGCCACAAATTATTGAATTCGGTCATTCATCTTGCCGCTTGCGGCGCGTTTAAGAAAAATATAGGGCCGAATCACATAGACACAATTCGTGTGCTTACCGTAGATGCCGATGATGCCAACGGCAACCTCTCTCATACTAAAAATACTTTAAGCGCATATCAAAAATTTTGCAATGCATTAAGCGGCAGTGAACTTGGCATTGTCAACATTGAACAGGCAAGCCCCTCCTTGAATTTGCGCTTGTACCACAGTAATAAAGACAGCATAAGCAAAACATTTAACGTGGAACAGTACAAGGGTTCCGATGACGATAAACTGCTGCGGTTTTTATATACTGATGATGAGGTTAACACAGAATTTAACATGGGGTTTTATGGGCATACATCCATTGGAACCTTAATAGTTAAAGACATCCTTATTGCCGACACAATCTGGAAAAATGATTTTCTTTCGGGAATTGCGGACAATGATTTTGTTATGGTCGCAGGTTCAATATTCGGAGGAACCGGGGCCTCTTCCATACCGGTTCTTCTGGAAGAACTGGCTGCCAAACGTAAAGAAGTAAAATTTCAGCTCGCCGCATTAATGCTTACCCCTTATTTTAAAACCTTAGGTGCAATTCAGGAAAAAGGCGTTTTGCAGCCGGATTCTTCCAGTTTTCATATAAAGGCAAAAGCAGCATTGTATTACTACCATGATGAAAAGAAATTCGATATAGTAGACGCTTTATATGTAATTGGAGAACCGGAAACCAATTTTTCAAACGAGGTTTCTTCACGGGGTTCATCAAGGCAATGCAACAAGGCGCATCCGGTTGAATTATTTGCAGTAGGGGCAGTGATTGATTTTATAAAAGATTCCAAAAACCATAACGCGGAATTTAAAATTAAAACCGGTAACAGAGAAATTGACGATAAGGGAATATGCTGTTACACATGGAAAATGGTTCAAAACATCAGCCAGGATCTGCCCTTTGACATGCAGCGTTTTATGAAAGCGGCTGTTTTTTATAATAAAGTTATTTACGGAAACCTAAGTACGGGTATAGATTCGGGCGTTTGGCAAAGCTATTACGATGAACTGCATTTAAAACGTGACAGCAATAATAACCTTGTATACGAAAATATTTATAATTATTTACGGTATTTTATTAATTGGGTCTATGATTTGCATAAAAAAAATCAACAAGAAATTGATCCAAATACCGGGAAAATGTGCTGGGAAGCCGATGCCCGTGTAAGGCTTTTTAATGCCCAGACAAAAGAATTATTTGACAATAGCCCGGTATCGGACGGCATAATTAAAAATTTTGATGATCTGATCATTGATAAAAATGACGGAATTCCATCAGAAAAAGTTTATTATTATATTAATGAAAAAAAACCGAAAGGTTCGGGCAAGGATTTTGCCGCATTATTTACCGTACTGTATGAAATTTTCTCCAGTCCGCAAAAAACAAAAAAAACTACAGCCCCTCAGCTTAATTTCAGCAGCATAGCTTATTTGTCAAGGGAAAATAACGCCACATTTCAACGGCCTGATCCCGATGCCAACAGGTTTTGGTCTTCAAGCGCCTCGACTTTACTGATGAATATTGCAGACGGGCTGCCAATGACAGTGGGAGATTCCTTTACCAGAAACGATATTTCTATCCCTTCTCCCTGGTCTGTCTTCATTATGAATGAATTAACACTGACAAAAGAAATATTTTCCGGCATTAACCGTGATTCATATAACCAATGGTGCGCTTTTATAACATTGCTTGCCCTTCGTAAACTAAACCATTATGAAACCAATGGGCTAAAGCTGGAAGGCCCCATTAAAGATTCAAAGGGCGCATTTTTCAATGTTGTCCGGAATACATGTTTGCCGCACAGTTATCTTTTTAACAACTATGACTGGGTTATGTCATCTTATGTGTCGCTTAACAATAAAATAATTGCATTTTTGGCAAATAACACCATTGTTTGCCCTGCATTTTCTTTTGATGCCATTACAAAAACAGAATTGAACAGAATTGCGCCAACCATTGTGGATGGAAACGGAAATTTTTTAAGCCCCGATAATTACTTCCGCGATAACAGCCAGACTTTAAATAAAGATTCAAAATATGCGCTTCGTTTATTTCTTAAAAGCATGGAAGAAATTCTAACAAAAATTGCCGCCAATAATACCGGCGATGTAATAAGGCATTTAAAAGGCCATGTTGAAACATTCCTTAAAGACATAGGCGACGATGGTTTTGTAAACAATGAAATTTCCATCCCTCCTGATGCAATGGAAAAAGTGTATAATGTGCATGATATTTTTGAACGGTTAATTCCTATTGCAAATAAACGCACCATTGAACTTCCTTTTGAACTGGACGGAACAATAAACAACGAACGCTCGGTACTGATTGGATACAATATCGGCGGCATAAGTTCTTCAGGCCCCCAGGCGGCAAATATTTTCCTTACGGAAACAACGTTATATAACCAGATAAACCCCGGCAAAATTATTGAAATGGACGGGCAGTTTAAAGACGGGGTACGTTTGTTGTATGACGATAATCTTCTGTGTGAAACAATGGCCGTGGTAAAAAAAGACAATGCCGAAAATGGGTTTTATTCACTTCCGAATAATTACATCAACATGAATTACGAAATTATCTGGCCGGTTCATGAAAAGCTCCTCTCTATGTTTACCACCGATGATTTGAATGACATGCTTTCCATAACCAGCGACAATCAAAATATTACCGTATCATTAAAATTAAAATTAAAAAACGGATTCCACATTATTTCCAAACCATATAAAATTTTGTCTTCCGATACTGCCAATGGACAAAATGCATTAAATGGAATTTGCATCATTATGGAAAAAAACCGCCTGCCGTTCTGGGCAGTGTGGCCATTTGCAAAGGCTATGAAAAACGGGGTTAACCAATGGAAGCGGTACAATTTTATCTGTGTTGACCGTTTGTACAAGGGAACAGCCGTTATGGATATACAGCCGGTTTTTGAAAACCAATCATACAAAGCCAATCCTCCGGACAGACTCTCTACGATAAGCACTTCTGCATTTGACGTGTGTTACAGGCGTTATACGGAATTGCCTATTGCATTTAAAATTTTTGAAAAAACCAAAACAATGCCGGTTTACCGCGGCGCTGTTTTTCTGAAAAGGCCTCCTGAATTTGAGCAAGGCACCAATGAGTGGAGCATAGGGCTTGATTTTGGCACAACTTCCACCACTGCCTTTTTTTCTTCCCAAAATGAATCACAGCCGCGGTTTCTGCAATTGCTGCCGGAATACAAATGGGTAGAAGGAAGGAATGAACCTGAAGAATACCCCCTTGAAAATAATAATGAATTACAGATACTTGCCGATTTTGGGCAAAGAAGGTTTTTTGATGATTATTTTATTGATAAACAGACATTAATGCAGAACGGCTACACAACGACTTATGAAATACTGGATGAAACTCAGGATTCAAGCGAATCAACCATTTTTAAAAGCGGAAGAATTTTTTGGCATAATTATATTAATTTTAAAAATGTCAACAGCGATGTAGAGGGCAGGCGTGAAAGGCTTCGCACCAACATAAAATGGGATACCGATAAAACTTTTGTGGGCAAATATTTAAATCAGCTTATGACGCAAATCGCCTATATGGCAGTAAAAAACAGGGTAAGAAAAATCAATTGGTTTTTCTCATACCCAACAGCGTTTTCATTTGGCGACTTAGGCGATTTTAGCGAAAGACTGGAAGCGCTAACTAAAAATATTGAACATGACACAGGCATTGCCAGCAATTACAAACCAAAGGAAAACCTTCTTACCGAAAGCATAGCAGCCGCTTATTATTTTAGAAAAAAAAATCCGCGTGAACAAGTTTTTCTTTGTATTGATATTGGAGGGGGCACAAGCGATGTGTCAATATGGATAAAAACAAAATATGTTTTTCAAAGTTCTATTCGCTTTGCATCAAGGGATATGTTCATTACTCCTCTTAAAAGGCTGCTTAAAGGCAATGTAATGGAGGAGGTAAGGACGAATATTAAAAGTGATAATATTTACACCATGTTAGACTTTAAATCCAACTCTACCTCTGATGAAATGACCAAATTTTTCATTGAAACTGTTTTATTTGAATATTATGCAACATTAAAACAACGGCTTGTTTCATTACAGGGTGAAAATGAAGCAGCTTACAAAGAATTTAAATACAGTGTTTTTATTGCATATTCTGGTCTTGTTTATTATATTGCCAATATAATATCAGAACTGTTTAATACCAATAATGCCAAAAAGAAAATAGATAATGATATTACTGACATTGTTTTTGGCCTTTCCGGCAAAGGGTCCAAGCTAACTATATGGATTGACCGTTTCTGTGATATACTATACGAAGAAGCCCAAACCCTTATTAAAGAAAAAACAAAAAGCGACATTAACCCCGATGGGCTTTCCATACGTTTCCGCATTCAGTTTGAGCCGGAAACAGCAAAAACGGAAACTGCAATTGGCATAATCTGCGATTTAGACAATGGACGGCAAAAAAATGCTGTTGTTCCCGTTGACCCCGATGTCTTCATGGGCAGCAATATTACCGTTTCCAAAGGATCTGAATCAAGAGATTATAAAACAAATGATTTTGTTGATACTTATAATGACCAATTTTTTGCAAACCCAAAGGAATTGACTATNTCAATTAANAGGGANCTTCANGCTCTTGACGATTTTATTGCCTTCTTTAATAAAATAGCAGTAAGAACAAAGAACGATATGCAGCCTGTTTCTGCTGATTGGCTTATAAAAGAAAAAAAACCGCTTTGGAAAAAAATAGAAACCGAATTCGAGAATCTGCTCGACAATGGTCATTTTAATCCGCCTTTTATTGTTATGCTTGATGTGTTTCTTAAGGAGTACTTTTATGAGTAAATTTGCAAAAAATACTATTGCAATTATTATTTTTTTTATCGCCTTATCACTTTATGCGCAAAGTGAAAATAAAGAACCAGAAAAACAAGAATTGCCTGTGTCAGAAAACAAATTGCCAGAAAAGGCCAATCAGTTAATGTCCCAGGCGGATAATACAATTAATACGGAAAAAACAGCAATAACTATTATTGAAGAGGCAAAAAATAATTTAAAAGACATAAGACAAAGATTAACAGAAGCAAAAAATGATTCTGAAAATTATGCCAAGCCACATTTTTCTTTACTTGATGCAGAGGTTTTAATAAATAATCTTGAAGAATATATAACAGACATGGAAAAGGAATCTGAAAATTTCCTAAGTTATGTTTTATTTGCAAATGAACTAAAAGTAAAATTTAATGAAATAAATAAATCTAAAGATGATCAAAAACCAGAAGAAATTAAAATAATACTGGCAGGAATCGAAAAAGATGAAGATAAAATATTGCAAAATACAAAAATTGTTAATGAAATAAATACAAAAATAATTGAAATAAATAATTCTTTTCTAGCAGAATATGATATTATTAATACAATAATAACAAACACATCATCTTATATTGATGGTGAAAAAGCTGCGGCAAGACAAGCTGAACAACTAAAGTTTCTTTTTGAATTAATATCTCTTTCTGCTTTAGGGCTTGGTTTAATAAGTATTTTCGTTTTTATATTAATAAACA
>WRNF01000049.1 GCA_009776715.1 Treponema sp.
TTTGGGGTTCCTTACGGAGTTTGCAGAGTAAAAAATGCTCAAAAACGGTGTTTTTTCGCATTTTTTTCATTGGAAAGGGCAAAGCCCGACAAACTCCTAGGCATGCCGCCAGGAACGCAAGATCCGGTGCTCTTGCCATAGGGTTATTATTCTGTATTATTCAGATAATTTCACCAAGTAACCATGAAGATGCTTCGGTGCAGAGGCTTGTCTCTAACTTCATTTGGGCCTCTAGCTAAGACAAAAAAACAATAGCCACGGATTTTCACGGTAGTACAAGCCGCATTAGCGGCGACGTATAATAATTTTCCTTACACTTGCCGACCGAAGGGAGGCTTTACGGATTTCCACGGAATTTTATTTTATTTTTAAATTCTGTGTAAACCCGATGATTATTCTTGGTATCAGTCTTAAAAATCTATATTTCCTCAGTGTAAATCTGTGGAAATCCGTGCTAATCCGTGGCCTTTTAACTATAGCTTTAAAAGTTACCAAAGAGTTGGTTCGCCGCAGAGGGCGGCGCGTGGACTTGTCTCTAACTTCATTTGGGGGCCGGGGTATGCAAATTTTTTGCCCAGCCCTACTTGAATAAACTGTCATTTTTATGCTATTCTATCACATTAGAAGGCGCTTAATAATTTTATGTGCATGCCTTTATTTTTAGCTATTACGCAAGGAAGTAATTATGAATGATTTTTTTCTTTTTCTGCTGCAAACGGGCAACGCTGCAGACGGAGGGGCACCCGCTGGCGGAAGTTTATGGTCATCCCTGTTTATCTTTATACCCATTATTGCAATTTTTTATTTTTTAATAATTCGGCCTCAAAATAAAAAACAAAAAGAAACGCAAAGAATGTTGTCTACATTAAAAAAAGGCGACCGAGTTTTTACCATAGGCGGAATTCATGGGACTATACAAAGCATCAGAGACCAATCGGTAATTGTAAAAGTTGACGATAACACAAAAATTGAATTTAGCCGAAGCGCAATATCGGGAATAGATACTACCGCCAGGGAAGACAAGAACGAAAATAAAGATGAAGACGAAGCGGAAATCGAAGCTCCGGCTGATGAAAAGAAAAAATAATTGTTTAATAAGGAAGTTGTTTAAAACAACGTGTTGTTTAAAACAACGTGTTGTTTAAAACAACTTTACATTAATACTCATGGAGTGGTAATATGAAAAAACGATATCGGTTTATCATTGTTTTAGCAGTTATGGCAGTCTGTTTTGTGTTTTTATGGCCAACGCTGCGCTGGTATTTTTTGGTTCCCAGAGAGCAAAAAGCGCTTGCTATGGAAACCCGTCAAGAAATAAGGAACAATGCGGAAAAAGCAGCAACAGTTGAATATAACGTGCTTCTCGAATTGGCAAAAACAGGCGGTGAAATGCCGGAGAAATATTCTTATTTAATAGAAGAGGCAAAGAAAATCCTTAAAAATGATAATAAAACTCTGCCGGAAAAATGGGATGCTTATGCTACCTTGAATGCTTTTCCCGGCAGAAATTATGTCATGAGCCTGATTGAAGCTAAATACAGAGATGAAGTTCTTTCATTAAAAGAACTGCAAAAAAACGCCGTGCAGCTTGGCCTTGACCTGTTAGGTGGAATGAGCATTGTTTTGCAGGCGAAAATAACATCGGAAAGTGAAACAGAGAGGGACAATGTAATGGCAAGCGCTCTGGAAGAACTCAACCGCAGGATTGACCGTTTTGGCCTTACAGAGCCGACAATCCGTCAACAGGGCACGGATCAAATCTATGTGGAAATTCCGGGGAATGCAGACCCAGAGCGTATTAACAGTATTATTATGGGTAAGGGCAGCTTGAATTTTCACATAGTTGATGCGGAAGAAACTGAAAAATTTTACAATTATTATAGAACAAATAAAGCTTTTCCTTTTGACGAGAACGGTAATATTTATCCTGATATAGTATCGCCTGGCATAAAGGTTTTAGGCGTGTACAGGAAAGATCAGTATGATTTAGACGAGCCGGATGAGTATGCGGATGGCACCAGAAAGTATTTGGCGCTTAAAGAAGAAGTCGGCTTGAGCGGCACTTATATTGATAAGGCTGTTGTAAGCAGGGATAATATTGACGGTAAGCCTGAAGTTACATTCAGGTTACTGGATGAGGGCGCTGACATATTTTATAATTTAACCGCTGCGAATATTAAAAAAGATCTTGCCATTGTATTGGATGACAGGATAAAAGCTTCTGCGACAATACAATCAGCAATTAGCGCCAATGTGCGTTTAACCGGTTTTGGCCTGGAAGAAGCAAACAATATTGCATTAGTGCTGCAAACTGCCTTGCCTGTTGAATTGGAAGTNTTGAACCAGCAAAGCATTGGCGCCTCNATGGGAGAAGATACCATAAGGCAGGGAATGTATGCGTTGCTGGGCGGTGTTGTAGCGGTACTTGTTTTTATGCTTTTTTACTATAAAATTTTTGGAATTAACGCCATCGTTGCTCAACTTCTTAACTTTTATATGATGTTTAGCATTCTTTCTGCATTTAACTTTACGCTTACCTTGCCAAGCATTGCCGGTTTTATCCTTACAATAGGAATGGCAGTTGATGCAAGCGTAATAATTTTTGAACGCATGAAAGAAGAAATGCGCATTGGCAAGCCAAGAAAAGCGGTAATAGAAGCCGGTTTTGACAAGGCATTTTGGGCAATAATGGACTCCAATATAACCACCTTTATTGCAGCCTTATTCCTTTCCCAGCTTGGTTCCGGTCCAATTCAGGGATTTGCCGTAACGCTTGCAGTCGGAGTATTCTCCTCTGTATTTACCGCGTTATTTGTTTCCAGGTTAATTTTTGATTTTAGCACAGATGTTTTTCACAGCAAAAAAGTCTCGGTTACATGGGCCAAAATACGAATCCAAAGTGAAAATGCAGGAGGAAACAAATAATGAAAAAAATACTGCGCTTTTCAAAATTATTTTTTCCGGCAATGATTTTTTCCTCTGTATTGATTATTGCAGGCATAGTAAGTTATTTTTTCTTCGGATTTAACATGGGCGTCGATTTTCAGTCCGGTTATATTTATGAGGTGCAAATTGCCCCCACTGCATTTAACGTAAACTGGCACGGAAGAGGCAATGCGGCCATGGAAATTTCCAGCGGCAATATCTATATTTCGACCGGATCCGGCGCAGAATTGCAGAGTTATACCTTTCTTTTTAATGATTACGAAAATTTAGACAAACTTACCGAAGAGATGCAATTACAGATAGACGGTTTGGAAGTAACTCCTTCCGAAGGAATCGATCTTGAAAAAATACCGGTGTCATCACTGGTCCGCAGCGCGCAGGGAGATTCCATGTTAAGCAGAGAATACCCCTATCCGGTACATTATTTAGATGCTCAAAGCGCGGAAATAACCGTTCCCGATGTCCGTAATGCCTTCTCTAACCTGGAACAAAATGTTGTAGTGCAAAACATGGGATCAGACCGGGAACGCCGGTTTATGATTCGCATCGAAGCCGAGAAAGAAGAATCTATCGGAACAGAAGAAGACATCGAAATTGAAAGCAATGATTTTGAAAATGAAAGCGAAGATGAAGATAATGCAGAAATTATAGAAAGCGAAGAATGGGCTGCCGGGGATAATGCAGAGGAAAACGGTAATATAAATGAAAATGAAGAAGGGCCGGAAATGCTGGCTGAAGAATTTAATGTAGAATTCAATGATGAAACCGATGATTCCATCATTGATGGAATCAGTGAAGATTTATCCGGTATGCCCATTGATTCTGAAATTGCGCTTGAAACCGAAGAAACAAACATGGATTCTGAAACAGCGCTTGAAACTGAAGAAACAGGATTAAATATTATACCAATCCTGGAAGAAGCCTTCGGCAAAGGCAATGTGGTTATTCTTCGTTCTGACTTTGTGCATCCCCGTTTTTCCGAGAACCTTAGCAGCCAGGCATTCATGCTAATGGCCTATACCATATTAATAATTTTGTTATACGCCTCTTTGCGGTTTAAGCCCCAATATGCAGTCGGCGCTGTTATAGCCCTTCTTCATGATACTATTGTAATTGTTGCTTTTATTATCTGGAGCGGAATGGAATTTAATACCACGACCATTGCTGCAATTTTAACAATTCTGGGTTATTCGATTAACAATACCATTGTAATCTTTGACCGGGTTAGGGAAAACCGCCGTATATATCCGGATGAAGATTTTCTTAATCTGGTGAACCGTTCATTAACCGATACTCTGACCAGAACAGTAATAACAACATTAACAACAATGCTGGCGGTAATGGCTTTGCTCATTTTTACAACAGGTTCCATGAGGGATTTTGCCCTTGCCCTGCAAGTAGGCATGATATCCGGCATATACACAAGTATCTTTATTGCAAACGGTGTTGTTTCTATCTTTGAAAGCCAAAAAGTTAAACGGGAAAAGAAAAAATTCGGCTCTGCTGTGCCTGCGGGGAAAACGCAAGTGAAGCAAGTTCCGGCAAAGAAATGACCCCCAATGTTTGGCAGAACTTAAAGGTGATTGGAAGAAAAGTTATTCGGGCTAAGGTATCCGGTTTCTGTATGGGAGTGAGGCGGGCTGTGGATATTGCCCGCCTGGAACTTAAGCGTTCTGGAAAAGTGTATGCGTTTGGCCCTCTCATCCATAACCAGCAGGCGCTAGATGATCTAAAACGCCGCGGATTGGAAACTCTAAACGAGGCGGCATTGCCGGATGATTTAAACGGCGCAGTTGTTATTATCCGTGCTCATGGAGCAGGCCCGCAGACAGAAGAGGAACTGCATAACAGATAGAAGAGAAACTGCAAAAGCGCGGGGCATTTATAGTTGATGCAACCTGTCCCAAGGTAAAGATGAGTCAAATGAAAGCGGCGGCTTTTTCCAATGCAGGGTATTGGCTTTTTCTGGCAGGGGAAGAAACCCATGCTGAAATTTCCGGCATTCGCGGCTGCTTTGAGGCCGGCGGCAACGACTGTCTCCACATTGTAAACAACTGTGCCGATGCGGAAAAAGCCGCCGCAAAACTTTTTTCGCAGGCCCCCGATGCAAAAACAGCGCTTATAGGGCAGACCACAATTTCTTCCGAAGAATATCAATCTATAGGTCAAGCCATAACCCGGTACTTTCCTAATACAGAGATTGTCCAAACCATTTGTGCGGCTACCAAAGAGCGGCAGGACAGCCTGAAGGCTCTGCTGGAAAAAGTTGATGCCGTAATTATAGCCGGCGGGAAGGCATCTGCCAATACCCGCCGCCTGTACGACATAGCCGCTGCGTCTGGAAAACCCAGTATCCTTGCGGAATCGGCTAATGACATTCCCCCTGAATTTTTAAAATATAAAACCATAGGCCTTTCCGCCGGCGCTTCCACGCCGGATTTTGTTATTGAGGAGATAGAGGGAGCTTGTGTGTAACTTCATTTGGCCGCCCTGATTTAATAATAACCACGGAGGGCACGGAGAACACGGAGAAGAATAATAAATATTATATTTTTTCCCTCCGTGTCGCATCGTAGATACGCTCTCCGTTTTCCCCTCTGTGTCCTCCGTGTCCTCCGTGGTAAAAAAATTGAAGCGATCTGTTCTTTCTCGAAAGTTACCAAAGAGTTGGTTCGCAGCGGAATGCTCTGATGTGTGAGTGGACGGCAGCTCAATTAACGGAAGGTCTTCTACCCGATAGGCATTGTGATGATTCGTGGCAAAAAAAAGCTGCCCTCCGTTAAGAGGGCAGCCTATAAATTGCTTACATCAGCCGCTTTTGCTGGCAGCGGCCGGTTAAGTATTAACCGCTAAGTGCTATTCTATCCATCTTACATCATCAATATAGAGTGTCTGGCCTGTTTGAGTAGTAGCAGGACCCGAAAGCCCGAAACCAAGATAGTTAATCTGGTCTCTGGCACCGGCAGGTAGGGCTATTGTTTTTTCTTCCCATGTGTTTGCAGTAGTAATGGTCCATGCCATGCTGATATCATTGTTGTCACTGTTTCTAAGAACGGCATTATGAGCACCGGTTCTGGAGGAGCGTGCCCAGAAAGTAATATGTGTATAGTTTGTTGCATTAATTACTGGGCTATAAGGCCTATACCCAAACCTGAAATCCCTTGAATTAGCATTAGTCTGACCCCAGGTTAAAAGACCGCTTTGAGCGCCTGTGGTTCCAGGCCTTGTTTGTGCTGTACTTAATGATCCCGTTACAGTTCCCTGTGTTGAATTGCTGATGGCAAACCATCCTGTTACATTGTTATGATTTGGGTTGCTGTTCCATGAATTGGTATTATTTGTAAATGTACCGCCTCCTTCAAAGTCTTCAAAGAGGTGGTATATCAATGGTCTAAATATTGCATTAATGACCACAGGTCCAGTCAACTCTTCAGGTAAAATAAAAGCATTAGGCCTATTGGTGTCGGCAATTTCACATGGAATGCCATTTGCTGTAAACCCTTCTAATGCATATCCGGTATCAGGTGTAACGGTTAAAGGTATTATCTGCCCGCCAACTGCTGTGGTATCAGACATACCGGAAGCAGTACCACCTGTTGAGGAAGTTAAAGAAATAGACTTTTTGTCTACTTGACTAAAAGCAACAATATTATCCAGGAAGAACCTTGCTCGATTATGGAGAGCGGGGGTAGCAGGGACAGTGTCCATGTCACGAATGCCCCATCCGGTAAGCAATGCCGGATTAAAGCCTTGGGAAGTAAAAGAAGAAAGAGGTATTTCAAGATAATCCCAGGTGCTGCTGGCAAGATTAGTACTATTTGTGTTAGCCGGGATGGCAACCCAATACCCTGTTCCGCTTTTAACAATATCTATCGTTCCTCCTGTAGGAGCCACTGCCTGCCCTCCTGGGTTTTGATATCCATCAAGAGGTTGCCCGCCGTTGAATAATCCAAGCTGAAGAGTTATAGATCCGCTCCTTCTAAGTAATATTCGTATAGTATCCTTGCCGGAAATATCCATGGCACTTGGCAGGTTTCTTCCAACAGATAAATTAGTCCAAGTCTCAATCTGCATTATCCATCGGTTTATGGGGTTTACTGCAACATAATTACTTGCTTCGGCAGCATCTCCAAAATTTGCAGCAAACCAGTTTGGCCCGGATTGTGCCGCAGAACCACCCCAGTTTAAGGGTATATTAACTCCCCAATAACCAAATGTATCATTAAACCAATCACCCATCCAACCGGTAATGCCCCTTGCTGCAGCACCGGAAATATCTTCAATGACCCACATCTCCGGTTCAGGTATTAATTCAAATTCCGCTCCTACCGTCACATTTGCATCCGGCATAATAAAGTAAGCGATAGTGAGGGATGCTTTACCCTGTACAACACTAACCACAGGCGTAAAGTTCAACACCAAAAACCGGTTAGAGGGAGCCAAGGTAAGTCCTATGGGAACAGCGTTTCCAACCGGTACCTGGGTACTGGCTGGGATGCTAAAATCATTGCCGGCAGGACCGGTTACGGTGCCTTTTGTAACGGTCCGGGATTGCACTGAATCTAAACTAATGCAGTATACCCGTGTGCCGGTAAGGCCGGCGACTGCTGTACAGGAAATTGCCCACGAGCTTACAGTAACTGTACCAGTTAGATCGGCCATGGAAGTGCCTGCGTTCACTAACTGAGACAGAGGAATTGCATGTAAGATATCCAACCCGGGTTGTACCCCAATGATCTGTGTGCTGTATACGGTTCCGTTAACGGTTAATTCAAAAGTATATGTATATGGTGATCCTCCTACTCTGATATCAAGAAGAATAACGGCAGTAGGATCGGAAATGTAATCTGAGATATTAACATCCAGGGCTGCTGATCTTCCAAAACGGGAACCGGTGACGGTATTTGGTTCTACATTGGCCCACAGGTGAGTCCTGCCATCGGTAGTTACTATCGCCCATCCAGGATCGGCAGAATTTCCTGCATAAACATAGTTTGTGGGAGGAGCGCTTGCAGCTCGTCCCGCAAAGTCGTCAATGGCTAGCGGATATGGCAGTGCTGCAAACACTGCAGTAACGATAACATGATCGTCAGGCATTATAAAGGTATACACACTTCCGGCTGTGACCGTTGTTGTAGCCACAGTGCCGCCGCCGTCTTTTGTTACTGTGATGGATGAAAACAGGTATCCACTGTCCGGGGTTACAGTTAATGTTACCGTGGTTCCTTCTGTCGCTATAGGAGTATCAGGCGTTACGGCACCGTTTGTCATTGCAGAATTAATGGTAATGTCATATACAGGTTCGCTAGAAAATTCAGCGGTTACCTCAACATCATCATCGGGCATTTCAAATGTATATTCGATTCCGGGTGTAACCGGTGTTGTAGATACAGCACCGCCGCCGGCTTTCGTTACCGTGATGGCTGAAAGCACGTATCCGCTGTCCGCTGTTGCGGTTAAGGTTACTGTGTCCCCTGCTTTGGCTTTGTCAACATCGGCTGTAACCTCGCCGTCTTCTATGGCCGAATCAATGGTAATGACATATTCATAATCGGGATCGAGAATAAAAGAAGCCGTAATTTCTACGTCTTCGCCGGGCATTTCAAATGTATATTCACTTCCGGCCGTAACTTCTGCCGGAGTTACTGTTCCGCCGCTGCCCATTGTTATTGTAAGGGTTGAAAGCATGTATTTTTCATCCGGCTCTACAGTTAAGGTAACCGTGGTTCCTTCCGTAGCCATTGGAGCATCGGGTATAACTGTGCCGTTCGTTATGGCAGAATCAACGGTAATGTAAAATACAGGCTCGTTAGAAAAAGAAGCGGTTACCGTTACGTCATCGACGGGCATTTCAAAAGTATATTCGCTTCCAAGCACGGTTGCTGTTGTAGCTACAACACCGCCGCCGGCTTTCGTTACCGTAAGGGAGTCAAGCAGATATCCGGACTCCGGCGTTGCGGTTAAGGTAACCGTGTCTCCAGCTTTGGCTTTATCAACATCGGC
>WRNF01000050.1 GCA_009776715.1 Treponema sp.
GTGGGCTTAAGCAGGCCGGTATTACCGGGCGCTTTGAAAAAATTGCGAATAACGATGGCGGCTGCGATATTATTCTTGACGGCGCCCATACACCAGGAAGCATTGCCCCCTGCGCGGAAACTTTTTGCCGGCTCTACGGCCGCAAGGGTATACTGCTGTTCGGATGTGCTGCCGATAAAAATGCCGGCGCCATGGCGCAATTGCTCATGCCTTTTTTTTCGCAAATAATAATTACAGCGCCGGGAAATTTTAAATTGAGTGATCCGGAAAAAACCTTTAATGCTTTTGTATATGCAGCCCGTTGCCTGAAACAGCAAAAAGATGCAGTTATTTTAATTAAAAACACCTCAGCGGCAATAGATTGCGCCTTGCAGTTAAGCCGGGAAAAATGCCAGCCCTTACTATGCACAGGGTCATTCTATCTTGTCTCGGAAATCCGCCGAGTTCTGGGAGTAAATTAAAATTTGGCCACGAACTGTGGAACAAGGGTAAAATAGGGATTATGGTTGTTATATGTTTCCAAAAACCTTTTGAGCGTAACGGACAGAGGCCATTGCGTCTTTCACATAACAGTCAGCGCCGATCTGTTCGGCATATTCCTTTGTCAGCACCGCTCCTCCGCACATGATTTTGCAATCTATGCCGTCTTCGTGTCCGCCCTCGCGCAGAGCCTTTATTGTTCTTTCCATATTGATAACGGTTGTTGTCATAAGCGCAGATAAACCGACAAGTTTTGCATTGTGCTTTTTTACCGCTTCCACAATATCCTGCACAGGAACGTCTTTGCCCAGGTCAATAACATGAAACCGGTAATTTTCGAGCAAGGCCCGCACGATATTTTTTCCGATGTCATGTATGTCCCCTTCCACTGTCGCAACAACAATCGTGCCTATGAAATCGCTTGAGTCACCGCCGCTTCCCATTGCAGAGCGGATAAGGGTAAATGCGCTCTTGGCGGTTTCGGCGCACATTAAAAGCTGCGGCAAAAACATGGTTCCCTGTTCAAAAAGCTGACCGGCCCTGTTGAGGGCGGGAATTATTTCCTGTTCTATCAGATCAATCGGCGAATGTATTTTCAAATCGCAGCGCGCTCTTTGCTCTGCCTCTTGTTTTAATCCTTTTAATACTGCATCTCCCAGTGAAATACCGTTTGTCTTTTTTTCTCCAATGGTATCAGTATCATCAGGCTGCTGGCCGCCGTAAGTTTCAATGTAGCGTTTAAATTGATCATCCCTGCCAAGCAGCGCATCCACAGCCGCAGAATGCGGCAGCGCATTTTGAGGCACCGTTTTCCCGTTTGCATGATCCGCAACAGCCTGCTGCATTAATTGCACGCCGGGATTAAAAATGGCAGCGTCAAGCCCGGCTTCCAGCGCAAGAGATAAAAATGCGCTGTTAAGAATTTCCCGTGCAGGCAGCCCAAACGACACATTAGAGACGCCAAGCAATGTTTTTACGTTCAATTCGTTTTTTAGCCTGCGAAGGCATTCCAGCGTAACAACCGCATTTTCCTGACCAGCACTCACCGCCATTGTAAGCGGGTCAAACAAAAAATCTTTTTTGCCAATGCCGTATTTTTCCGCATGTTTTAATATTTTTTTTGCAATGTCAATGCGTCCCTGCGCTGTTTCCGGTATGCCGTTTTCGTCAAGCGTCAGCGCAACGACAAGGCCCCCGTATTTACGCACTAAGGGAAAAACTTCATCCATTACTTTTATTTTTCCGTTTACAGAATTAACAACCGGTTTTCCGTTATATGCGCGCATAACGCAGGCAAGAGCGTCTGTGTTTGCGGTATCAATTTGCAGCGGCACGTCAACAATTCCCTGCAATTGTTCGATGAGGGTTTTTAGCACAGCGGCTTCGTCAATGCCGGTCATGCCTGCATTGACATCGAGCAGATCGGCGCCTTGCTCTGTCTGAAAAATGCCTTCCCGCAGCGCAAAGTCGTAGTCTCCGTTTTTAAGGGCCTGTTTTAGCTTTGGTTTTCCAGTTGGGTTGATGCGTTCGCCGATAACTATTGGGCTGCGGTCTGGCCGCTTCCCGCCAAATACAACTGTTTTAGCGTAAGAAGCGGCAACGCTAATATTTTTTGCAATAGTTTCAGGCAGCATTAATCCTGCGCAGTTTTTTACAAGCGCTTTTATATGATCCGGCGTTGTGCCGCAGCAGCCGCCCAAAAGCCAGGCACCGCTTTCTGCAATGCGGCGCATGCTTTCTGCAAAGCCTTGCGGATCGGTATTGTATTGAATTTTGCCGTTTATAATATCCGGCAATCCCGCGTTAGGCATGCATAAAACAGGCGTTGATGATAACTCAATCATACGTGTAATGTGCGGCAGCAATTGATTTATTCCCGAACCGCAGTTAAGCCCGATTACGTCTGCGCCCAGTCCCTCCAGCAGTGCAACAACAACATCAATCCCTCCGCCGGTCAGCAGTTTCCCGTTTTTGTCCAGTGTTACCGATGCAATTACCGGCAAATTGCAGTTTTCTTTTGCGGCAAGCACCGCCGCTTTAAGTTCGTACGCGCAGGACATTGTTTCAATCAGAATAAGGTCCGCCCCTGCCTTTGCCCCGGCAATAACAGTCTCTTTGAATAATGCTGCCGCCTGTTCAAAATGCAAATCGCCCAAGGGCTTAAGGAGTTTGCCTGTAGGGCCAATGTCAAGCGCCGTAAAACAGGGTTTGCCCCTAACACATTCCGCCGCCGCCGATTTAACATTTGCAATGGCGCTTGCGGTCAATTGCCCTACCGAATAGCCTGTGCCTTCCAGATTGGCGGCATTGCATCCAAATGTGTTTGTCTTGATAATGTCGCTGCCCGCGGCAATATACTGTTTATGTATATTCCGCACAGTATCCGCATGGGTAATGTTCCAAATATCCGGTATTTCACCCGGCATTAAACCGTGTTTTTGCAATTGCGTTCCCATTGCGCCGTCAAAAAACAGCAACTGTTTGCCAATAAGATTTTTAATCATGAAATTAATTTCTCCTTGTTACGGAATTGGCAATGTATTTTACCGCAATTGCCGCATTTATATTTGCAGGCATTATCCGGTATGCTGTTTTCCGCTGCTAAACCTGCGCCGATAACAGCCGTTACAGACTTTAACGGCGCCAGCATGTGGGTTTTTGTCTCGCTTATCCCGCATAGTTTTTGCGCATTTAAAAGACGCAGAATGCCTGTTTGCCAGGCAATATCAAAATCGCCGTATCCCGGAGAAAAACGCGGCCTAAGACTCAAGGCACCCTGGCAGACATTATGCGCAATATCATGCTCAATGACGTTGCAATAATCTTCAAGTTGATGCGCTGCGCATGCCTGTAAACACAGCGCTTCGGCGCTGTCAATTTTTACCCGCCGGGCAATAAGCCTGTCAACGTCCGCTCCCAATGTTGCCGCCAGCAAATAAACCTGAGTGCAGCCTTTCAGGCAGGCAGCAAGAGAGGCGCTTTTTATTTCCATTTGCGCTATTGTAATATTGCCGCCTTTAACTATGCATGGAAACTGCATAAAGGCATGGCGCGGCGCAGCCGCAGTTGCAAGTTTGTCCAGGCATGACAATACCAGCGCATCAAGCTGTTCTGTGGAAGGGCCATTGTGTCCCATGTATCTTAAAATTTCACTGTGCTTTTTCACTCAATTTTCACTTTTGAATACGTGTGTTCAAAAACGCTAATCCTCCAGAATACTCGACAAATTGTGCATAATTTCCCGCGCAATATCGCTTTTATTCATGGTATAAATGTGAATCCCCCGGACATCATTCGCTATTAAATCAATAATTTGCTCTGTTGCGTATGCAATGCCTGCCTGCTTCATCGCCTCGGGCCTGTCGCCAAATTTGTCAATGATATTTGCAAACCGCGAAGGCAAAACAGTCCCGCTTAATTCAAGGATGCGCCGTATTTGTTTTTTGTTGCTTACCGGCATTATTCCCGCAAGTACCGGAACGGTAATGCCTTTTTGCGAAAGTTTATATAAAAATTTATAAAGAATATTGTTGTCGAAAAACATCTGCGTGGTAAGAAAATTACAGCCTGCATCAACTTTTTGTTTAAGCCGGTCAATGTCATTGTCCTGATTGGCGCTTTCTATATGCCCTTCAGGATAACATGCCGCGCCTATGCAAAAAACCCCTCTCTTTTTAATCTCGGCGACCAATTCATTAGCATATTTATAAGATCCCTCCGCAGGCTGCGTCATTCCCTTTGGCAAATCGCCGCGCAGGGCAAGCAAATTCTTTATGCCCTTATCCGCATAACTGTCCAAAATTGCCTTGATGTCTTTTTTGGATGCTGCAACGCAGGTGACATGGGCAAGGGCCGGGACTCCAAAACTTTCGATGTGCCGGGCAAGCTCTTCGGTATAACCCGCCTTATTCGCCCCGGCGCCGCAGGTAATGCTGATAAAGGCAGGCTTAAGCGCAGCAATTTCGCCTGCAATTTCATAAGCGCGTTCAAGCTCTGTCCCCATTTTCGGAGGAAAAATTTCACACGAGACTATTGTCTTTTTTTTTTGCAGCATATCAGAAATATACATAATGAATTAAGGCATTTTACCGGAAATTTTTTTAAATGTAAAGGGAGAAGAAAAACCGTTCAGCAATTCTCCATTTAACTTTATTTCATATTTTAAACACCTGCCTGCCGCAGGCAGGGCAGACAGGCAGGTGGTTATTTTTTTATTAGAGAATTACTGAATTCCGCTCCTCTGTGCTTGACTATTTTAAAAAAATATGCATAAACTGCAAATAATAACCTAATTACGGCTTTAGAAAGGTAAAGCCTAATTAAAAAGGAATAGAAGGGGAATTCTATATGAAAACCAAACAATTATCTGTATTGAAAAAAAAACCGTTGTTACATAACTTTAACATTAAATTCGGACTTGCTTCAATGCTTGCCGTCCGCCGATCTCTGCTCGTTTTTCTTGCATTGTTTATTAGCATTGCATCGATGCTGCCTGCCCTCGATTTTACGCTGCGGCCCAAAGGTTTTGTTGCCGTGCCAATGGGAAAGGGCAANCAAGCTCCGGACGGGAATGGACGCTATACCGTTGGCGGCGGCGGCGAACTAGGTTTTGAAATTGATTTTTCTTCAATCTGGCCTAATCCGCTTGGGCTTGGTTATACCTTAGGCATTGAAGGCGGAATGCAGTTCAGCCCCCTGGATACAAAAAATGAAAATCCGGTGAATGTTTCATTTTATTCTTTTGACGGGGTTTTAGGCCTTTACTTTTTCCCTCTTTCAAGGCTTTTTACCCGCCTTGAAGGCGCGGTAGGCGTGTTTTCTTCTACCCGCGAAGACGGCAGAAGCGATCCCGGTTTATTCTGGCGGGCCGGCGGCGAAATAGGCTTTCGCTTTACGCCAAGCTTTACCCTTGCCGCAAATCTGGGATGGCGGCAGTATAGAAGCCCTCAAAACGAATACAATTCAAAGTTTCCTCTTATTAATTCGAACCTTTACGCCGGGCTGACAGCGCAGATTACCTTCCAAACAGGAGGAGCCAACCGCGAAGGGGTCAGCACAATCCTTGACCAATACGGTGAAATGTTCCCTGTTTTTATGCAAATGTATCAAACTAATCCGATAGGTTCGGTAATTCTCCGCAATAACGAAAATGCGGAAATACGGAACGTGCGTTTGTTTTTTAGGGCCTCTGGTTACACGGCTTCCGAATTTCCCTGCGGCGAACTTTCCATTATTCCCCGCGGGCGTAAAGCCGAAATGCCCCTACTGGCGGATTTTTCGCCTAACATTATGCGCTTTACCGATAAAGGCCGGGTAATGGGCGAACTTGTCATACGTTACACATTCCTTGGCAAAGAACGGGAAGTTGTGCGGGCGGTTACTGTTGCAACAAATAACCGGAATATGATAATTGCGGACGATACGGCTGCTTTTGCCGCCTTTATTTCCTCCTCTTCTCCCGAAGTGCTTGACTTTGCCCGGTTTATTTCCGGTCTTGTCCGCGGCAACCAGCGCATCGGCCATAACCAGAATATGCAGTATGCGATGTGGCTTTTAGAAGGCTTGAAAGCATCTGGCATTATACTTGGCGAAACTTACGCAGCAGAAGATGAAGCGCAGTACCCTGCCGAAACCCTGGCATACCGTACCGGATCCGCTCGTGATCTTGCGCTGCTTTTTGCCGCCTGCCTTGAATCGGTGGGCGTAGGATCGGCATTTCTGCAAACAGGGGATGATTTCCTTGTAGCCGTTTCTATGGGCGTTGGAGAAAGCGCTGCGGAAACCCTGTTTAACAGCAAAGACAAAAGGCTGGTTGTTAATGACGAAGTGTGGCTGCCTTTGTCCATGAGCGCTTTTAACGACGGTTTTTTGGCTGCATGGGCACGGGGCGCCGAAATACTTACGCAAACATTTAATGAAGGAAGGAATGCCGATTTTGTCATCGTTGAAGAGGCATGGTCTTTTTACCCGCCTGCGTCCCTTCCTGAACTGGGAAGCGGCTCTTTGCGCACTGACAACGCTGCCGCAACGCGGGCAGTCAATAATGCCGTGCAAACCTATATAACGCAGGAAATAAATCCCCTTATCAATGCGATGTCGGGCAATAATACTGCGGCAGGGCAGAACCGCATGGGGATTTTATACGTCAGGGCAGGGCGCATTTCCGAAGGAAAAGCAGCGTATGAACGGGCAGCGGGCATGGGTTCTGTCCCTGCCATGACGAACCGCGGCAACCTTGCGCTGAGCGAACAGGACCTTGCAACCGCTGAACGCTGGTTCAGGCAGGCGTTGCAGCGTGATCCGGAAAACAGAACAGCGCTGCGGGGTTTGGAACAAATCCAGGCAAGCAGATAAAAAGGAGAATAATCAATGAAAACTAAAAATCAAAGGAATCGCTCACTTATCGCTTTTTTCTGCCTATTCGCTGTTTGCTGTTCAGTTCAGTTGTTTGCAGAAAATGAATTTTCTTTCAGACTCGCTCCTGCTTTTGAAGCGCCGATGAAAATAAAAATTGAAAGGGAAAGAGAAAACCCGGCAGGGGGAAACCCAATAAAAGAAGATCCTGTAAAAGTAAAATTTTTCAAGCCAGGAATGGGAGCGTCCCTTTCGCTTGATTGGGCATTTTGGAATTTTGCCAAAATATTTAATTTTGGAATTAAGGCAAGCGGATCTTTTACAAGCCTGCCCTTTATAGACCTGCCTGATGAAAAGGGCGATCCCCTGACTTTACTGGGGGGGATGGGCGGACTGTTTCTGCGCTTGCGCCCCTTTGACCGCTGGGCCTTCGGCATTTCAGCTAACGCCGGCGCTTATCAGTATTCGCGGGCAGGAGAAAACGCAACAAAATTTATAATGTCATATTCACTCGGCACTGAATTTCTTATTTCACCGTATATTTCCCTGTATGCCGACGGCGTATATTCTTACCGGGTGTTCGATGAATCTCCGCTGCAGACTATCGGCGCAGTTCTGGGAATTCGCTTGAACCTTTCGGAAATAATGGGATCAAAAACACGTGTGCAGGTTGATAAAACGCAGCAGTTCCGTGTTTTTCCGGTTTCCTGGGCATGGTATGAAAATAACCCTGTAGCCGCTGTTACCGTAACCAACGAAGAACCCAATGCCATTACCGATTTAAACCTTAATTTTTTCATGGACAGTTACATGAGCGAGCCGTTTACCTTTGCTGTTGTTCCCCGCCTGGCTCCCGGCGAAAGCATTGAAGTGCCGGTTACCGCTTTATTCAACGAGGCCATGCTAAGCCTTTCCGAAAATGTAAGCGCAAACGGCGTTCTGCAAATGCAATACCGAAGTTTAGGCGCTCGAAAAGAAAAAAATTCAGGAATACAAATGCCCATTTTCCGCCGTAACAACATGTCTTGGGACGATGACCGCAGGGCCGCCGCTTTTGTTTCCCCCCGCGACGGCGCTGTAAAGATTTTTGCCCGTTATGTGGCCGGCGCGGTAGAAACGGCAATAAGCAGCGGGGATTTGCAGTCGGGCAATATTCCTTCCAATGTATTGTATGCGGCTGCCTTGTTTGAAGCTTTGCGCTTATACCGCATCACCTATATAGTTGACCCATCTTCTGCGTATGCGGCGTTGTCTGATGATGAATCAGAGATAGACAGCCTGAATTACCCGTATGAAACATTGTACTACCGCGGCGGCGACTGCGACGACCTTTCAATATTGTTTTGTTCATTGCTGGAAGCGTTAAATATTCAAGGCGCCTTTATAACAATACCTGGGCATATTTATACCGCTTTTGAGGTCGGTGATGATGCATGGCAGGCAAACAACAGCAGAATAATTGAAATTGAAGGCATGGACGGTATCCGCCGCAGATGGATGCCATTGGAAACCACCATTACTGACCGCGGTTTTACCCAGGGCTGGCAAGTCGGAGCGATGCAATGGACCCGTGCCGGCGAAGAGGCTGCATTATTTCCCATCCGCGAATGCTGGGAACTGTACCCTTCGGTTACTGTCCCCGCTTCTGGAGACAGCGTGCCGGTAATGCCGGAATGGGACGATATTGTAAGAGCAGTCAGCAGTTTCCGTTAAGTTTTCCCCTGTCAGGGGTTTGTGAGGTATTTGTCTAAAATTTCAAATAATGCATCCATGTCGATGGGTTTTCCTGTATGGTCATTCATCCCTGAAGCAAGGCATTTTTCAATGTCTTCCCTAAAAACATTTGCGGTCATTGCAATGATAGTGATGTTTTTTGCCTTCTCCAAATTAAGCGAACGAATTTGCCTTGTTGCCTCAAAGCCGTTCATTTCCGGCATATTTATGTCCATTAAAATAAGATCGTATTTATTTGGATTTTTACAGAACATGGAAACTGCCATTTTCCCGTTTTCTGCATAATCGATGAGCACGCCGGTTTCGTCTAAAATTGCTGACATGATCTCTCTGTTTATTTCAATGTCCTCTGCAATCAGTATTGAATA
>WRNF01000051.1 GCA_009776715.1 Treponema sp.
GATATTGGCTTGCGCATTCAGGAATACCTTACCGGCATTCCCAACTGGACAAAAGATTCCTGGGAAAAACCAAAGCTGCAGGGTGTCTGTATCGACATTGGCGAAACCGGCAAAGCCCGTTCCATTGAACGCATCTCGATAAATGTGGCTCCTCCGCCAGTGGAAAATACGGAAAATAAACAAGATGAAATAGCGAATAACGAATGAATTAGCGTATTTGTTAATTTTTTACTATAGAAAACCATGGAGGAAATTGAATAATAATTCCGTGTTTCCTCCGTGGTTTTAAACCTTCTTGAATACCCTGTTAATCTACCCGCAGCCAATTAAGTTCGCATTTACCGCTGGTAACCCGCAGCCGTATGGTGTGGTGCCCTGCACTAAGGCTGCCTAAATTAACTTGGCTGTTTGCCCATGCAGTGGAGTTCAGTGTGGCAGGTATATTCGCGCCGCCGTCAATGGTAATATTCATATTAGTAGCGTTAACTGTCTTGTAGCGCAGCGTAAGCGTGTATTCTTTGGCCGATGGCAGATCAACCTGGTATTCCTGCCATTTATTGGAAGTAAAGTCGTACACATCCAGCACTTGCGCATTGGAATCGGTATCTGTGGTGGGGCGGAAATGCACCGAGCCTCCTGCTCCGGTGCCGCCGCCGAAGAAATCTTCATATCCCAGGCTTGATTCAGCCCATTTGGTACCGGAGGTGCCTGCAAACTGGGACAGATGGTTTGCGGTAAAATGCGCCGCTGGAATAAAGCTGCCGACAGGCGACCATACGCTTTTATCGCAGGTGCTCATGTTTACATAAATTTTGCCAAGGTCGGTCAACTGCGCGCTTGTTCCGCTGCCGGTAAGCAAGGAATAATAAGGCCAGCCAGATGCGTTGCCTCTGGGAATGAACCATGCATAACCGCGAATCATTGGGTCCTGCTCGTAATAAGTGCATATCTCTGCCATGTACTTCTGCTGCCACGCCAGGCTTTGGTATGAAGTAGCCGGATAACTCCAATCCCATGCACAGAATTCGGTTACCCAAATTGGCAAGCCGTAAGACCTAAAGTCATCGGCAGTATAGCCTTTAATTGAACCTGGGTAGTTCATGTAACAGTGCAATGCAATGCCATGCATATCGGAAAGGCTTACGTTCGGTTGAGTAATAAATGACGCAAACCACTCTTTAGGCTGCAAGTGAACATTGCCATCAGGAGTATAGTTTAGCGCAGGGCCGATAATTTTTAGATCGCAGTCGGCAGCTATTTGTTTTAACCGCGGCCAATCCGCTGCGGCTGCGGCTGGGGTCAAATTTGCCTGTTTGACAAACATTGGTTCATTGTAGGCCAGTATGTATTCAATCTTCGTATTTTTTTGTTTTAAGGCTTTTATATTATTTGTAATACTTGTTTGATTAGAACCTACAGCACCCCAGCTCATGGGAATAAACACAACATTATCCCGAATCATAAAATCTGCAAGATTATTGCTTATGTTGTTTCCCCATGTGTAGAACCAGCTTACCCCAGGCGACAATAGGGCCATATCCTCTGATGCGGTGTTTTTGCCTTCGGTGCTGCCGTCAAATCCATAACTCACTCCGCGTTTGGGGCTTCTTCCCTGAGATAAAGAAGGTACAACAGGCATACTGGGTGTTCCTTGCTTTATATCGGAAAATGATACGCTATAACCTGCTTTGAACGCCACTATTACCACGCTGTATACAGTTTCGTTACTTAACCCGGAAATGGTTCTGGGACTGCTGGCGTTGCTAATGTTCATTCCGTAGAATACAGTGTTTATATCGGTGGTATTTACATTGGTGTAATAAATTTCATAACTGTCCGCAGGAGGAGTGGAGTCAGTCCAGGTTAAGGTAATGCTTTCATTCCCGCTGTTCACTGTTAATTCCGGAACGCTGGAAAAATGTAATAAGGTAGCAGAGGGCATTTCCTGCTTTACATTGGAATCCAGACTGCCTTCTCCCGTATTTGCCGTTACCAGCAGGCTGTATGTTGTGCCGTTTGACAGACCGGAAATGGTACGGGGGCTTGAAGCTCCGGAAATTTTTGTTCCTTCTTTTATTTCAGCGGGATTGCTGGTATTTCCGGCGGTGTAGTAAATATCATAACTGTCTGCAGCAGGCGTTGAGTTTGTCCATGTAAGGGTAAGAGACCCATTGCCGATGGAAACAGTCAATGAAGGCGCTTTAGGAACAGGAGGGAGATAAGGATCTTCCCCCTCACTTAACTGCACAGTTTTAATTTCCGAATTAATGTTATGGTAACCGGATTTATTTGCCACAACGACAAAACTGTAGTATTTGCCGGCTTCCAGTCCTTGAATTGTAAAACCGGTTGTTACATTTGGGATTTTAGTTCCAGCTTTTATCACATTAACATCATTAAAATTCCCTTCTACATAGTAAACATCATACCATCCAGCTTCCGGCGTTGAATCAATCCAGTCGCAAGTAATTGATTGTTTCTGGGCTGTTAAGAATAGGACCGGCGCAAAGGAAAATTCTTTGTCTGTAGTGCCTTCCGGGCATGCAAGTGTTAATAGTATACATAACACCGCAAGGATTGGAATACCAATGGTATTTTTACCGCTTAGTTTTTTCATAGTACCCTCCTAAGGTATTTTTTAATCCGCCTGGAGCCAGTTAAGCTCGCATCTGCCGCTGGTAACCAGCAGGCGGATAATGTGGCGCCCTGCTGAAAGAACGCCTAAATTGACATTGGCGGTTGCCCATGCCGTATTGTTAAGAGCAGCGCTTATAGCCGCTCCGCCATCTATGCTGATATTCAAATTCGCAGGTTCTACTGTCTTGTAACGCAATGTAAGCGAATACGTTTTTGCCAACGGCACATCAATTTGGTACTCTACCCATTTATTGGCGGTAAAATTATAAATGTCCAGGATTTGCGCGTTTTGTCCTGTATCTGTTGTTGGGCGGAAATGTACCGAAGAACCTGTACCGGAATCATTGCCGCTAAAGTTTCCTGAAGGCCAGCCTCTATTGCCTGCATATTGTTCTAAATGGTTAGCGGTAAAATGAGCTGCCGGAATGACAGTGCCGGCAGGTACCCATACGCTTTTATCGCAGGTACTCATATTCACATAAATTTTACCAAGGTCGGTCAATTGTGCATTTGCCGCATTCCCATAAAGCAAAGAATGATAGGGCCAAGCTTTATCCAGCCCAAAATTTGTTCCGCCGTTTATGCCTTGGTTTCTTGGAATGAACCATGCATAACCGGCAATCATTGGATCCTGCTCAAAATAAGTACATATTTCGCTTAAATACTTTTCCTGCCATTCAAGGTTTTGAGCCGATCCATCCCATGCGCAAAACTCGGTTACCCAAATGGGAAGGCCGTAAGACCTGAAGTCATCGGCAGTGAAACCTTTTATTGCACTTGGGTAGCTCATGTAACAATGCAATGCAATGCCGTACATATCTGAAAGCTTAACATTCGGTTGGGCAATAAACGCCTTAAACCAATCTAGAGGCTGTAAGTGGTTTGAATCAGGAGTATAGTTAAGTGCGGGGCTGATAATTTTCAAGCCGCAGTCGGCAGCAATTTGTTTTAACCGCGGCCAATCCGCTGCGGCTTGTGCTGGCGTCAAATTTGCCTGCCCGTTAAAATTTGGTTCATTGTAAGCCAGTAAATATTCAATCTGCGGATTTTTTTGCTTTAAGTCTTTTATTCTATTTGTAATGGTAGTTTGATTAGAACTGTTATTAACGCCATTCCAGATCATTGGAGCAAACACAACATTATCCCGAACCATATAGTTAGCAAGGTTGCTACTCATGCTGTTTCCCCAACTGTAAAACCAGCTTACGCCAGGCGAAAGCAAGGCCATGTCCTGCGATGCAGTGTTTTGGCCCTCGTATGCCTTACTGCCGTCAAAGCTGTAACTTACGCCGCGCTTGGAACTCCTTCGCTGTGATACAGAAGGCACATTCGGCGTTCCGTATTTTACTGTAGAAGTTGAGCTGATATAACCTGTTTTGTTTACTATTATAACAAGGCTGTACATAACGCCGTTTGTTAATCCGCTAATGGTATGCGGACTCACTGCGCTGCTAATTTTAGTTCCTGTTGTAATGACCGTAATATCGTTGGTTATTCCTTGGTAACAATAAATATCATAACTGTCTGCTGCGGGGTTAGATTCTGCCCAGGCAACAGCAAGGCTGGCATTATCTGAAGTTATTGTTAATACCGATACCTCAGTAAAACCGGGTAAGGAGGGAATGCCCTGCTTGGGAAGGGAATTTGCGCTAATGAAGCCCGATCTGTTGGCGGTAATTACAACGCTGTAAGTTGTGCCGTTATTCAGGCCGCTAATGGTCTGAGGGCTGACTGCGTTCGTTATTAAGGTTCCGGCTTTAATGGTTTCGGTATTGCTGATGTTTCCGGCAATATAGTAAATGTCAAAAGTGTCTGCGGAGGGATTAGAGTTTGACCATGAAATGCTAAGGCCGTTATTGGCAGGACTGACTGTTAATACCGGAATGACGGAAAAATTGTATAAGGAATCAGACGGCGTTCCCTGCCTTACATTGGAATCCAATATGCCTTCTTCTGTATTTGCCCTTACCGCCAGGCTGTATGTTGTGCCGTTGGTTAAGCTAGCAAGGGTACATGGGCTGGAAGCATTTTCAATTTTGATTCCGGTTATTATTTCCGTGATATCGTTGGTATTTCCGGCGATGTAGAAAACATCAAAGCTGCTTGCTGCGGGTTTTGAATCTGTCCACGAAAGGGTGAGCATGGCATTCCCGAATGAGACAGTCAATGCAGGAGCAATAGGATCAATAGGATCAGGGGTATCTGGCGGCTCAAATGGGTTTACATCCTCCTGTAATTGCACCGTTTTAATTTCCGAATTAATGTTTTGGTAACCGGCTTTATTTGCGGTTATAACAACACTGTAATATTTGCCGTCTTCCAATCCCTGGATTGCAAAACCGGATGTCGTATTTTGTATTTTGGTTTCTTCTTTTATCCAATTAACATTGCTCAAAATTCCTTCTGCATAGTAAATATCATACCAGTCAGCTTCTGGCGTTGAATCAATCCAATTGCAAATAATTGTTTGTTTCTGGGCTGTTAAAAATAAAACTGGCGCAAAAGAAAATTCTTTGTCTGCTTTTTTTACCTCTTCTGGACATGCGGTTGTTAATATTATACATAACGCTGCAAGGACCGGAATGCCTGCGGCCTTTTTGCCTACGGTAAATAATTTTTTCATATTACCCTCCGGATTATTTTAATTTTCCATAGCATATTGGACTTGTTCGATAACCTAGGAGTTTGTCGGACTTTGTCCTTTTCAATGAAAAAAATGCGAAAAAACACCGTTTTTGAGCATTTTTTACTCTGCAAACTCCGTAAGGAACCCCAAAATCGATGGTTTTTAAAGATATTTTCTGTAAAAACCAACAAGTCCGACAGGCTCCTAGTCGGTTTCCGGACAAATCTGGCATTTTTCTGAGAAAAAGCCTGTGAACTTTAATCCGTCGGACCAAAGCCCATCAATAAGCCCTTTTTAATATTATACAGTAAAGTTTCTTTTTTTTCAAGTAAATATTCTCTGTTTTAAAAAATAAGCCGCTGTTTATTATCAATTAAACAACGGCTCATTCTAAATTCCTTCTCTACAGATACTCCTTCTACAGATACTCCTTAACCTAACGGGTCTGCTGCCTTTCTTTGTTCAGATTCATAAGTTCAGTTTGCTTTATCTGCAATTGTTCAAAACCTGCATCAATCTTAAACTTCTGGAAATCATTCCAAATTGTGTCAAATTCTTGTTCTGTTTTAGCACGAAGCAGTTTAGGCAGGTCGGAACCCCAGCGGAGTTGAATATTATCCTGGATTAATGCCTCTTCGCTGCCGGGTTCCATTTCTATGCCGTCATAAGAAACAAAAGACGTTGCATAAGGCCTGGTCCATAACTGCGGCTGCTCAACAGCAGGGGAATATTCCTGCGGGAACTGATAAGTCCAGGGGTTGTCCATTAACATCCAGTAAGTATACTGAACGCCGTATTTCGTTTCCTGGTCGTTTTTATCTGTTTTATCCATTTCGCTGACTTCGGGAAGCAGCGTAGGAACGCCGTCAATAATGGTATAAGTCGCTTCAATGCCATAAGGATTGTCTTCCGGTACGCCGAAATAGGTGTCCATCTGTCCTTCTTCACTGAGCAGATAGCTTAAAAATTGTATGGCGCGGCCCTTGTCTTTGCAGTTTTTGGAAATAAGGGTAAGGGTCCAGCCCGCGATGCCCCCGGCAGGAAGCTTAGGATCATCACCGTGTGAATTTTTGGGGCCGTCCACCGCAATATAAATGCTGTTGGGGTCGTTGCTGTAGCGCGCCATCTGGGGGGTCTGCATGTCCCAGTTCTGGTAGATTAGGGCAAAGTAACGGCCCTGGGCGGCTTTTTCCTCTATTTGAGTGCGTTGATCGACAAAAGCATCATCGTGAATAAGCCCTTCGGAATAGGCCTGCCGGAATGTTTTTAGCCAGCGTACATATTCCGGGTTGTTTGTTCCAAGATCGGGGGAATCGTATTTGCCGTCTGCGGTTTCCGGCACCATAGCGAGAAAATGCTGAAGATGGCCGGCCAACGCGGGATTGCCTCCGGCATGGAATTCGCGGAAGCCCAGCGGCTGCAGGGGCTGCCCGTTTACAAGAGGTTCATATTCGCGAGCCGCACGCAGAGCAGCGAGAAAACTTTCCGGCGTGGTCATGTCGGGGCTGCCTATGGCTTCGTACAGGTCCTTGCGGACAAGGAAGGTTTCATTGGCAGTAAGGTGCCCCCGGTATTTCTCGTAATCGCTTGGGGTAAATGACGCATTGGGGTAACCGTACACATTGCCGTCGACATCGGGGTTTTCCGATCTTCTGGTATACCAGGCAAGACGGTCGGGCACCGCAACATTAAAGAAATACGGGTCATATTCTTCCGCCAGTTTATTCAGCGGCTCAACCAAACCGTCTTCAATCATCATGGGAATTTGGCCTTCCCACCATCCCAGGGTAAGCAAATCGGGCAGCACGTCGCCTGCAATCATCGTATTGAGCCGCTCGGCTTCAACACCCGCCGGCACGTTAAAACGGATATTCACGCCGGTTTTTTCAGTGATGTACCTTGAGACCGCAGATTCGCCCCATTGCCGGCCAAACCAGCTAAAGTGAATATACCAATCAAACGTAATTGGCGTATCCTTGTTTAGTTTCCATCCCTCAATATCCGCTGAAGTAGATTTAATCGTTTCTCCAGAGTCTGTCCCGCCTCCGCAGGAAATTAAGGTGAATACAGTCAATAAAATGACTCCCGATAACAAAACCTTTTTCATAGTTTTCTCCTTCCTCAATGTAATATACTCTATAATAAGGCTTTGCCTAACGGCCTAGCCCTTTATTGCTCCAATCATTATGCCCTTTACAAAATAACGCTGCAGGAACGGATATATGCAGATAATGGGCGCTGTTGTTATTACCATAGTTGCAAACCGTAAAGACTGAGTGCTTACATTCTGCGCAGCGGCAACTTGCCCTACAACCGACCTTGTTTGGGAAGATTGAGCAATTACCCGGTACAGATATGTTTGAATAGGCTGAAGTTCTCTGTCGGCGATAAAAATTACCCCGGAAAAATAATCGTTCCAATGCCATACCCCGTTAAACAGGCCGATGGTGGCAATTATCGGCATGGACAAGGGTAGAATAATCAGGAAAAAAATAACAAAATCATTTGCCCCGTCAAGCTTTGCCGATTCCTCCAGGCTTGCAGGCATTTCACGGAAAAAGGTCATAAAAATAATGCAGTTGAAAAAATTAAATAAGCTGGGAATAATGTATACCAGAAAATTATTGTACAGGCCGAGGTTTCTGAGCAGGATNAAGTACGGTATTAAGCCGCCTCCGAAAAACATTGTAATTGTCCCGACTGTCAGATAAAATTTATTTGCAAANATATATTTTTTGGAAAAAGCAAAAGCAACCAGGGCGGTAAAAAGAACAGATAACACCGTNCCTATNAATGTACGGNAAATAGTTATTCCGAATGCCCGTAATATTTCAGATTCTTTAAATACATGGCGGTAATTTTCCAGNGAAGGCTGCCTTGGCCAAAGGTAAATACCTCCCTGCATTGCGTCATTGGCATCGTTAAACGATAAAACAATGGTATAATACACGGGATACAGGGTTATTATGCAGATAATTATCATAATTAAAATAATTATTTTATCGCCAATTTTGCCTTTTTTCACCGCAGCCTCCTAAAACAACGAAACATCGTTGAGTTTTTTTGTTACCTTATTTGCGCCGAATAAAAGGCAGAAGGCAACAACCGATTTAAAAAATCCAATGGCGCTGGCATAAGAAAGCCGGACATTACTGCTCCGTAAAGCAACATTATAGGTATAAATATCTATTACTGTGCTTCTTTCCTCATTTACCCTGTTCCATAATACAAAAATTTGATCAAAATTTGAATTCAATAATCCTCCGATAGCCAAAATAAAAAGAATGGTAATGGTTCCCATCATGCAGGGCAGGGTAATCGACCAAATTTTCCTGAACCGGCTTGCGCCGTCAAGCTCTGCGGCTTCGTACATATCTTGGTCGATTCCGGCAATGACTGCCAGGTAAATTATTGCCGACCAGCCCAGTGTTTTCCAAATATCGGATATGATAACAATGGCCCAGAAATACTGCGGGTAAGCTAAAAACACTATCCCTTTTTCAATAAAACCCATTTTTACCAGAACTTCGTTGAGAAAACCTGTGTCGGACAGCCATGTAATAAGGATTCCTCCCAGAACCACCCAGGAAAGAAAATGCGGCAGGTAAGATATGGTCTGAACGGTTCTTTTAAAACGGCGCGAACGCAGTTCATTCAGGAATAATGCAAATA
>WRNF01000052.1 GCA_009776715.1 Treponema sp.
CATATATGCAATAGCCACGGATTTTCACGGATTAGACGGATTCACACGGATTTTTATTTTATTTTTAAATTCTGTGAAAACCCGATGATTATTCTTGGTTTTATTCCTAGAAATCTATATTCCTCTGTGTAAATCTGTGGAAATCCGTGGGCTTTTAACTATAGCTTCAAAAGTTACCTTGTAGATGGTTCGCAGCGAATGCTGTGCGGCAGCTTGTCTCTAACTTCATTTGGCCTCTCGCTAAGGCATATATGCAATAGCCACGGATTTTCACGGATTTTAATTAATTTTAATTAATCAGTGATAATCCGTGTAAATCCGTGGCTTTTTAACTATAGCTTCAAAAGTTACCAAAGTGTTGGTTTGCTGCGGGGGGCTTGTCTATTCTTACAAATAAGGAATTAACTAAACATTTATTATGTAATGTGTATATTACAGGACACTAAGTAAATTCAGAATTACCGCTATACAGAATGCTTTTTTCAAGGTATCATTACAGTTCATGAATAATTTTATCCATCTCCATGTCCACTCCGATTATTCTCTTGCAGATGCGGCTGTTTCGGTAAAAAGCCTTGTGGAAAAAGCAGGGTCTCTGGGGATGACGCATCTTGCGCTGACCGATCATGGCAACATGTTTGGAGCGATGGAATTTATTGCCGCATGCCAGCAGCGGGAAAAGCCCATACAGCCCATAATCGGGTGCGAGGTGTATGTTTCGCCAGGTTCCCGTTTTGAAAAAAAAGGAAGCGAGGCTGAAAACAAGTACTATCACCTGGTACTGCTGGCATCAAACAGGGACGGCTATTATAACCTGGTTAAACTTTGCTCTTTTGCCTACACCGAAGGTTTTTATTCCCGCCCCCGCATAGACGAAGAACTTTTGGAAAAATACCACAGCGGGCTTATCGGCCTTTCCGCCTGTGTTTCCGGTGAAATTTCCCGGCTTATTCAGGCGGGAAAAATTGCCCAGGCGGAAAAGAAAGCGCTGTATTACCGCGGTCTTTTTGGCGAAGATGCGCAGGGCAATCCCAATTATTATCTGGAAATACAGGATCACGGCATTCCCGCNGAAACGTTAAGGTGCAATTATTCTCAAAGGGATATAAACAGGGAAATTATTGCAATTTCCCAAAGAACAGGAATACCCTTGGTTGCAACTAANGATGTGCATTACCTTAACCANGAAGATTATATCGCCCATGATGTGCTTATCTGCATTGGCACTGCCAAGTTCCGTTCNGATGAAAAACGTTCAAAAAAATACTATAAAGATCAATTTTATTTTAAGAGCGCCGATGAAATGGCGGCTGTTTTTCCTGACTGCCCCGAAGCCATTGCAAACACCGTCCGCATAGCCAATCGCTGTAAAGCCGATATTCCCATAATTAAAACAGAAGAACTTCCCCGTTATCTTCCCGAATACGAGCTGCCATCCGGTTATGCCAATGCCGATGACTATTTATGCGACCTTACCGAAGACGGCCTCGCTGTACGTTATGCGAATGAAAAAAAATCCGGCGGCAAGGAATGGGATGCAATAAAACAGCGCAGTGATTTTGAACTGAACGTTATTATCAAAATGGGGTTTACCGGTTATTTTTTAATTGTACAGGATTTTATTAAGTGGGCAAGAGAAAACAATATTCCTGTAGGGCCAGGGCGCGGATCGGGCGCAGGGTCAATTGTCGCCTACAGCTTATTCATCACCAATATCGATCCTTTAAAATACAACCTGCTTTTTGAACGCTTTTTAAACCCGGAACGTGTTTCAATGCCTGATTTTGACATTGACTTTGCCAACGAGGGCCGCGATGAAGTTATAAAATATGTTACCGCAAAATACGGCCAAAAAAGAGTGGGGCAAATTATTACCTTTGGAACATTGGGGGCAAAGGCGGTAATTAAAGACGTTGCCCGGACATTGGGCATATCGATTAACGAATCTGAAAAGATCGCAAAACTTATTCCGTTCAAGCCGGGAATAACATTGCAAAAAGCAATTGATGATGAACCGCGGCTGAAGGAAATGGAGGACGATCCGCAGTACGCCGAACTATTTTCGCTTGCCCGCAAACTGGAGGGGCTCAACCGCCATTCCAGCCTTCATGCTTCCGGCGTGGTAATAGGCAAGTCCGATCTGCATGAAATGGTGCCGCTTTTTAAGGATACCAAGACAGGGGCAATCGCTACTCAGTATGACATGAATCATCTGGAAAAATGCGGTTTGGTAAAAATGGATTTTTTGGGGCTTAAAACACTGGATGTAATAAAGCATACCGAAGATCTTATCCACGGAAAAGGCGGGGAATTCAGTAATTTTAACACAGAAAATATATGTGAAAACGATGAAGCGACATTTAAAATGCTCTGCGAAGGGCAAAGTTATGGGATTTTTCAGTTTGAATCCGACGGCATGCGCGATATTCTTAAACGCGCCCGGCCTGACAAAATTGAAGACCTTATCGCCCTGAATGCGCTGTACCGGCCCGGCCCCATGAAATTTATTCCCCAGTTTATTGATTCAAAAAACGGAACTCAGGAAATATCTTACCCCGATCCCAGCCTGGAAGACACCTTAAAAGAAACCTACGGCGTTATTGTGTACCAGGAACAGGTTATGCAGGTAGCCCGGATCATAGCCGGATTTACCCTTGGCCATGCGGACGAATTACGCAGGGCAATGGGGAAAAAAATTATGAAAAAAATGGTTAAAGAAAAAGAACAGTTTATTGCAGGGGCCGTTAAACGGGGATACCGTGAAAAAAAAGCTGACAGTATTTTTGAAATGCTTGTTCCCTTTGCCGGTTATGGTTTTAACAAAAGCCATGCGGCAGCTTATTCTGTTTTGGCATACCGCACAGCGTATCTTAAAGCCAATTATCCGGCTGAATTTATGGCTGCCAACCTGACAAACGAGGTTCACAGCACCAATAAAGACAAACTGTCTGAATCTATCGATGAAGCCCGCAAAATGGGCATTGCCATCGATCCGCCTGATCTTAACCGATCCGTTAAACTTTTTACCATTGTCAACGGCCGCATTGTGTACGGCCTTTTGGGAATTAAAGGACTGGGAGAAGCTCCTTCCGACGAGATCGTTAGGCGCAGGAAAGAGGGCCCATACCGGGATTTCATGGATTTTCTTGCCAGGATAGATATAAAGCTGGTTGGAAAAGCAGTTATTGAAAAACTTATTCAGACCGGAGCGGCTGATTGTTTCGGAATAAAACGGGGAACTCTTCTGGGAAATCTGGAAAGAGCGGTTGAGTATTCCCAGAACCTTAAAGAGGATAAAATAATCGGACAGAGCAGCCTTTTTGGGGATTCCGATGAAAAGGAATTTTCTGATTTTATTTTTGATGATTTTCCTGAAATAAGCCAGAATGAAAAACTTAAAATAGAAAAGGATCTTATAGGATTTTATTTGTCGGGGCATCCCATGGATGAATACCGTGACTTGTGGCAAAATGCTGTTAAAATTGATTTAGGCAATATTTCTGCGGATAATTTAGAAAAATTAGATTCAAGAACACAAATAATTGCCGGCATTATTAAAAATATTAAAACGGTAAAGTCAAAAAGCGGGATGATGGCCTATGTTACCATAGCAGATTATAACGGAGAGCTTGAAATGACTTTTTTTCCTAAAGTATGGGAAAAAATTTATAATAAAATAAAAGAAGACGAATTGGCCATAATAAAAGGCAAAATTGAATATCAGAAAGACAGGGATAAAATTAATTTCATTGCAGAAGCATGGATAGACAGGCAGGATGCGGAAAAAACAATAGCGGAAGAAGAAGCGCTGCAGTTAAAAAAAGAAAAATACCGGAATGCATGGCTGTACATGGCAGATTTAAAATCAAGCGGCCTGCTTAATGCAGAGAAAGGCAATTATACGATAATAGGGCAGCTTGTTGATTTAAGGGAAAAAAAAGATAAAAACGGCAATGATATGGCTTTTGGGACTTTGCATGATTTTGAAGGCAATATTAATTTAGTTTTTTTTACAAAGGCATGGGATGAAAACCGCGACCACCTTACTATTGGTGAATTTGTTGCGCTAAAAGGAAATATAGACCCTGGCAAAGAGATCGACCCTAAAAACCCCAGTTTTAAGGTTTCCGGCAAAGCAGACATTGTTTCGTTAAAACGTTCCGCTGCCCGTAAAGCTTCTGCCGGAGAGGCGCCAAAGACTCCTCCTGCGGCAGAAAAAAAACAGGCGGTGCAGGCAGAGGCGCCGCAAATTGCTGCTGTTGATGATGAAGGTAATAACGAGCCTCTGCCTGCAATCCATATCCGCATAGATGCACAATCTTTGCAGAAAGAAGACAATATCCTTATTTTGAAAAATTTTCTAACAAAAAATTCGGGGCCCTGCCCTGTGTATATTCATATTGGCGAAAAAACCATTCGCACTGCAAACGGTTTAAGCCATGACATCAAAGAAGATGCAGCAGGTATTTTGGAACACTATCCGGGTGTTACCCAGGCGTGGAAGGAATAATGAGAGCTTTTTTTTGGTTAATTTCGATATTTTTAAACCTGTTTTCTTTGCTTGTTTTTATTAGAATCGTTCTTTCATGGTTTAGAAACATACCGCTTGGCAGGCCGGTGCAGATACTGGCTGCCATTACCGATCCTTATTTAAATTGGTGGCGGCGAAGGGTTAGGGTGCGTTTTGGCGTTTTGGATTTTTCTGTAATTATTGCAATAGTTTTTCTTTCTTTTCTTCAAACTATTTGCACACGGATCGCCTTGCATGGTTCCGTTAGTCTTGGGTTTATTTTGGTAATTTGCATTGATGCAATATGGATGGCTATTTCCTTCATCATTGGATTTTGTTTTTTGGTGCTTGTCCTGCGCCTGATTGCTTATTTTCTAAACAGCAATATGTACAGCCCTTTTTGGCAGGTGATCGATTCTTTTTCAAGGCCTATTTTGTACCGCATTAACCGAATCTGTTTTGGCAAGCGGATAGTCCGCTATACAACCAGCCTTATTACTGCAATTATTTTGCTGGCAGTACTTAGAATTGGCGGGCATTACGCTATACAGTATCTTACCCGGTATTTGGCAATATTGTAATATGCTGCTGCGATCCATAAATTTGCCGTTAACTGTAATAAAAAATATTGGCCAGGCCTCTGTTGCTAAATTTGCCCGGCTGGGCATACATAATGTTGCCGGGCTGTTATGCCATTATCCGCGAGACTGGGAAGACCGCAGCGTGTCAGTTCCTATAAAAAATTTCCGCCAGGGGCAGGTCTGCACAAAAATTACTGTTCTTTCCCGCAATTGGATTGGATACGGCAAGAAACGCGCGCTTAAGGTTTATGTTGAAGACGAGAGCAGCAGGGCGGCGCTTGTTTGTTTTAACATTCAACTTCGCCCCTGGCTGGATAAACAGCTTATGCCGGGGAATTGCTATTGGCTTTGGGGCAATTTTAAATATCAGTTTGGCGAAATTCAGTCAAGCTCATTTGAAATAGCAGCGGAACATTCAGCAAAAGACGCTAACCGTGTGCTGCCCGTTTATCCGCTCTGCGCCGGCATTAACCAAACGTTTTTCCGCCGGGCAGTAAGCGAAGCCATTGAAAAATATGCGGGCAGCCTGGAAAATGAATTGCCCGCGTCAATAATAACACGAGACGGCTTGCTTTCAAAAGCCGATGCAATTAGGGCAATTCATTTTCCGGCTTCAGTTGCAGAGCTGGAACTGGCAAAAAAAACATTAATTTACGAGGAACTTTTTTATCTTGAAATAATGGTTTGCAAACGGGCAGCTTTGCGAAAAAAGCCCCTTGGCGCTCCGGCCTTCATTTCCCGGCCTTCGGGGTTTTCCCCTTTACAGCAGCGGCTCATTGAACGCCTGCCTTTTTCGCTTACCGCAGGGCAGCAGCAGGCAATTGCAGAAATCAATGCAGATTTTGGGCATGGATACCCCTTTTCAATGGCACGTCTTTTGCAAGGCGATGTCGGATCGGGNAAAACGCTGGCGGCATTTCTGGCAGCNCTGAANGCTGCGGATGAAGGAGGGCAGACTGCATTAATGGCGCCAACTGAACTTCTTGCAAGGCAGCATGCNGAAAATGCCGCCGCATTGCTGGAACCGCTTGGNCTGCGCATTGCCTTCCTTACCGGAAATATTAAAACAGCGGGAAGGAAAGGGATATTAAAACATTTAGCCGAGGGAGAAATCGATCTGATTGTCGGTACCCATGCGCTTTTTTCAAAAGATGTTAATTACAAAAACCTGATGTTAGTTGTAATTGACGAACAGCACCGTTTTGGCGTAACGCAGCGTTCCCTGATTATGGCTAAAGGAAATAATCCGCACCTTTTAATGATGAGCGCAACGCCCATTCCNCGCACGCTTGCCTTGACTGTTTTTGGCGACATGGATGTATCGGTGATCAATGACATGCCGCCNGGCAGGAAACCGGTTAAGACTCATCTGGCAAAAGAATCCAATGAAAAGAAGGTATACGATTTTGTCNGGGGCAAACTTGATGCCGGCTCTCAGGCTTATTTTGTGTATCCGTTAATCGAAGAAACGGANGAAAGCCATGAAAAACTTGCCGGTTTAAAGGCCGCGGTTTCCATGTCGGAACGGCTTGCACAAAAAGTTTTTCCGTCCCATTCCGTGGCGCTTATCCATTCAAAACTTGACGAAGATGAAAAAAGGCAGACGATGGAACGTTTTCGCAAGGGCGAGATAAAAATACTGGTTGCCACCAGCGTGGTCGAGGTGGGGGTAGATGTGCCAAACGCAAACTGCATGGTAATTGAACATGCCGAACGCTTCGGCCTTTCTGCATTGCATCAATTGCGGGGCAGGGTTGGAAGGGGAGGGGAGCAGGCCTTTTGTTTTCTGGTGTATTCCGATGAATTAACCGAGGAGGGAAAAACCCGCCTTTTGGTAATGCTGGAAAACGCCAACGGTTTTATCATTGCCGAAGAAGACCTAAAACTGCGCGGCCCCGGTCAAATTGCCGGAATAGAGCAGTCCGGTTACCTTAATTTAGGAATTGCCAACCCTGTCCGCGATGCAGATGCGCTGGTCCGCGCCAGAACCGATGCCTTTTTTATCATGGAAAACGACAGCAGCCTTGTTTTGGAGGATCACCAAATCATTGCCCGTGTTTTAGATGAGGCTCCCCCTTTCAGCGAAGTGGTCCTGTAGCGAAGAGAAACTATTATGCGTACTTGACAAGTAAATAAAATTATTTATATTTTATAATAGCTTTTGAAATATCATTGATTTTCTGACGACTTGAACATTCGAAGGGTTTGAATTTTGATAGAGATATGTTACCGTTATAGCAGTCTATCAGCATGAATTGATATTGTAGTCAACGGTATTTGGAGTATCAAATATTACATGAGATTTGACATTGATTTTTTAAAACATTTTTCTCCACCAAAGATAATTGGCTCTGGTATGTTAACTAATCTCAACGGAGAAATCGTCCCTTACAACCTTGAACTTGGGTTGAGTAAATCATCAGTATAGCAAAGACTCTGCAATATTATTCCTGGAGGAAAAAAATGCTTGAAATAGATGATTTTTATGTGATTAATGATACTAGCGATTTTGATCTTAATAAAGCTATAGAAAATTATAAATATTTTAGAAATGCAAAAATCCCAGAGATTCACTTAAAAAAACACTTCTCTGCATTAGCGGTGAATGATCAAAACATTTTATATAAAAAAAAAGAAATAGCAAATAATCCATTACAGAAATATTGGACATTACGTTTTATTGAAATGGCAGAAAAAAATGTCAGCAATATACCAAAAACAAATAAACTTTCGCTGGAAAAAAGCGATTTGCAAAAAATTGCTAAATTATCAATTTGCGATGACAGGATAAATAGAGTTAAGAAATTCCTTAAAGAACGAGGCATATATCTTTATTTCATCGATTCTCTTCCTGGTACAAATATTGATGGTTCTGTTTTTTGCACAAGTAATGATTCGATTGTAATCGGATTAACTGTCAGATATGAACGCCTAGATAATCTATGGTTTACACTTTTACATGAATTGTCACATGTTGTATTGCATGAAAACTACTTAAAAGAAGGTGGTCATATTAGCTTTGATAAATCTCAAGATATAAAAGAAATCGAAGCAAATAGACTTGCAAAAGATTCGATAATTAGCCCTGAAAAGTATCGCGCATGTATTCCCAAACGTACACGTGATGTTAATGATTTATTAATATTTGCAGATAATAATAATATTCACCCTGCTTTACTTGCAGGGTTAATCCGTAATGATTTAAATGATTATATGATTTTCAGCGAAATCATAGTTAATGCAAAAATAGAAAGAAGTAAATTATATGATTAAATACAGTCCTTTTCTAAAACTTAAAAATGGCGAACTAAGTGCATTGATAAATTTATTACCTGAAGATAGAAGTAAAATAATACCACTATTAGATTTTATTAGCAATAGTAAAATAACTGAAGATAAGTTAATTGAAAAAATAGAAAAAATTGTTAAAAGGATGGAAAAAAATATTGAGACAACCTTTTCATTTTACCTAGATAATTATGAAATACCAGATGAACTAAAAATTAACAAACAAAATAATTATCAATATATATTAGATTCTTTTCATAATTTTAACATTATTCCAGTTATTGGATTAGATAGGTCTAAAATCCATAATACTATAGCAATAAAATATGCAAACAAAAAAGCAAAAAAAATAGCTTTTAGAATTACGAATGAATACTTTGAATCATTTATAGTATATAAAAAAGATTTTGAAGAAATACTTGATTTAATAGGTTCAAATTTACCCTGTACATTATTGATTGATTGCAGGTACATAAA
>WRNF01000053.1 GCA_009776715.1 Treponema sp.
CGACCATTGACCGCGCCGCGGCTTTGTTAAACATTACCGACGAAAACCAAATTCGCCGCATTTTTCCCCGTGTGTACCCCCTGGGGCTGGGCATCACCTCTTCTTCGCCGCTAAGGGTTGCCAGGGCTTATGCTGTTTTTGGCAATCAGGGCAAAGACGTCATTCCTATCTCCATTCGTTTAATAGAAGACAGAAACGGCCGGGTGGTGTTGAATGTGGAAAGGGATATCCGCATACAGCAGGGAAAAAAGGAAAACACCCAGGTCGTAAGCCCGCAGAATGCCTATATTATGACAAAAATTCTCGAGAAAACAGTGGAAGAAGGAAGCCTGGCCAACGGTTCACAATACGGCTCTAAATTTTCTTACAAAGACGAAAGCGGCAAAACNTTTAGAATTCCTGTTGCCGGCAAAACCGGCACCACNCAGAACTGGACCGATGTCTGGGCTGTCGGGTACAGCCCCTACTACACCACCGCAATTTGGTTTGGTTTTGACAAACCGGGCAATTCGCTTGGCGTTGATCTTACCGGCGCAACCCTTGCGGGGCCCATTTGGGGCAACTATATGCGGGAAATTCATCAGGGCCTGCCCCGCAAGGAATTTCCACGGCCTTCCGGCATTACNGAGGTTACCGTATGCAAAAAATCAGGTTTATTAAGAACCCCGGCCTGCAATGAAGGAGCCGTTACTCTTCCGTTTATATCNGGTACTCAGCCNTANCAGAACTGCGATTACCATAACGGCGGCCAATGGCTCTTTGCCAATCAGGATAATTGGGACATATACGGCTATGAACGGTTTTTCGAGGATCTGCCTGGGATCAAACTAAGGGACGATGATTTCTCCAACCTTCCGGTTAATCAAAATCCTTTTTCCTGGAATTTCGAAAATTCCCTGCTTGATAATGATGAAGGAAACAAGCTGCCGCCCCCAATCGAACCAAATGTCAATTTGAATATTCCGGTACTGTTGGATGAAACAGAAAATTCAGAAGCCGCAGCATTGCCGCAGGCGGATCCTNCGGAAGATCAGGAAAACGGGCAAATTATTTCCAATGATTATTCCAATATTGGTTTGGATATTCCTTCCTACAACCCTCTGTTGGATTAAAGTGAAATATTAATGCAAGTACCAATAAGGGACATTATCGTTAGAAAAAGGATCCGTAAAAATTTGGGGGATATTGAAGCACTGGCTGAAAGCATTAAACGGCATGGTTTGATTTGCCCTATTGTTATAAGCAGGAAGAATATTCTTATAGCAGGGGGGCGNCGCCTGGAAGCAGCGAAAATGCTCGGCTGGCGCAGCATAAACGCGATAGTAGCAGACAATTCCAAAGAACTTGCCAGGCTGGAAATGGAGGTAGAAGAGAATATTCAGCGCCGTGATTTAACAATGGAAGAAATTGCAGAAGCAAGCAGAAGGATTTACCGTTTGCAGCATCCGGGGTTTTTCCGCAGGTTTTATAACGGCGTTGTGAGTTTTTTTAAGTGGATATTTAAAATAGAGGAAGCATAAAAGAAGTATGAAATTTTATAAGCGGATAGAAAATACAGCAGGGCAAATAATGAGCAGGCTTGGCCTCAAAATGAGGGAACGTCTGATCCTTCTATTTGTAACTGTTGTTGTTATTCCGCTTGTGCTTCTTACTATTATTTCAATAAGCCAGTTTAATTATTTAGGGGAAGAACTTAAGGTACGAATTGATTCCGTAAAAGAAGAGGCAAATAACAGCCTGGATAAAATGGCGCAAATTGCCATTGATGATTCTGTGGANGCTTTAAAAAATTCTACTATTATTCAATTGGAGCGGACCAGTACCGATTTAGCAAACANCATNGCCGCTTTTTTATACCAGAGGGACAATGATATTTTGTACGCGGCCGGATTACTAAGGAGTGAAAATACATACCGGCATTTTCTTCAGTATAAAACAGGAAAAATTGTAAAACAGNGGGAATGGGGGCTTACCGTAGACGGCAAAGCATGGATACCCATTGGCCATAAACCCGAAGGAACAATGTCTCCTTCTACTAACGGCGAAAATAATTCCGGTTACAGAAACCGCCCTCCGGATTTAATGGAAACTGAAGACCGTCCCCTGTATCTGGAAATGACCTTTGTAGACACTGAAGGATATGAAAGGATTAAAGTTACCACTTCAAGCCAAACGGACAGGGAATTAAAAAATGTATCAAACCGCCTTAACACATACATTAAAGCAGAAACATATTTTAATGAGTTAAAACAGTTAAAGCCGGGTGAAATTTACGTATCTGACGTTATTGGTGAATATGTCGGTTCCAGGCTTATTGGAATGTACACGCCGGAAGTCTGCGCGGACAGGGGCCAGCCCTTCAGGCCCTGGGAAGAAGCTTTCGCAGGAAAGGAAAACCCTCTTGGCAAAAGGTTTAAGGGATTAATCCGATGGGCAACGCCGATTGCGCAGGGCGGGCAGATTATTGGTTATGTTACCCTTGCCCTTGACCACGATCACATCATGGAATTTGTTGACCGCATAACTCCGATGGACGAGCGTTATGTTGAAATGCCCAGTGCTTATGAAGGAAATTATGCGTTTATCTGGGATTATCAATGCCGCTGCATTGCGCACCCCAGGCATCATTCCATTGTAGGGTATGACAGCGAAACAGGAGAGCCGCAGGTTCCCTGGCTGGAAGAAAGCATTTACAACGATTGGCTTGCCTCGGGCCTCCCGTATGCAGAATTTATTAAATCGGTGCCGGTTTTTCAGGAACAGTCCCGCAATAAACGGCTGGCGCAGCCGCTCACGTCAGAAGGGCTGGTTGGGCTGGATGGGCGCTACCTTAACAACGCTCCGCAATGCACCGGCTGGTTTGACCTTACCAAAGAAGGCGGTTCCGGCTCTTTTTTAATTTTCTGGAGCGGCATCTGGAAGCCAAATACCGCCGCAACAATACCTTACTACACGGGAAATTACGGCAAAACCAAGCGCGGCTTTGGCTTTGTCGCAATTGGAGCGGGCCTTGAAGATTTTCAGCGTCCCGCCCGTGAAACAGAAAAACAGATACTGGAAATTATTGAAATTACAGACACGGTTATAATTGATGTAATTCAGGAAACCACCAATCTGATATCCGGCAGCATGGTCAGCAATGCTTTAAAAATAGGATTAATTGCCTCGGGCATAACCCTTGTAATGATAGTAATATTAATTTGGATAGCTTCATCTTTCTCTGCCAGCATAAATAATTTAGTAATAGGAATATCGCATTTTCATGCAGGCGAGAGGCATTTTCGGTTTATTGTTCCAGTTAACGATGAAATTGGCAAGCTTGCTAAATCATTTAACGCGATGGCCGACAGCCTTGCCGAGTCCGACCGCGGCCCGGTTATCATTACTAATAATGAAGAAAAAATAATTTATTCAAACGAACTTACATCGCTTGTATTTGGGTTTAAGCGCGAAGAAATAGTAGGGAAACAGTATAATGAAATCAGCATATATCCTTGCGGAACAGAATATGATCCAATTAAGGCCTTAAAAGAAGATTCAGAAGCAAGCATCATGTATCATAAAGAGCTGGAACGTTATTTCGTGGGACAGGCAAGTTACCTTACCGACGAAAAATACGGCAACATTGGGTATGTAATTACTTCTACCGATGTGACTGATTTTATGGAACAGCAAAAACAACTGGAAGAAGCGGTTATAGAAGCCAAGCTGGCAAATGAACATAAAGGGAATTTTCTTGCCCGCATGAGCCACGAAATACGCACCCCTATGAATGCCATAATTGGAATGACAGGAATTGTAAAGAAAAAACTTAGTTCAAATACATATAATTTAAATGATGTATTGGTGAATATTTCCCAGATAGAAACATCATCCGTTCATCTGCTGGGCCTGTTAAATGATATACTTGATATTTCAAAAATAGAAGCCGAAAAAATAGAGCTTGCCATGGAAAGTGCCGATATTCGCAAAATCGGCGCTGCAGTTGCTTTAATAATACAGCCGCGCTGCAATGAAAAAAATATTGCCTTTGAAACAATTTTTGATCTTCCGGAAAACGCTTTTTATATGACCGATCCGCTGCGTCTAAGGCAGGTATTGATTAATCTTCTGGGCAATGCGGTTAAATTTACCGGGGAAACCGGAAAAATTACCTTCACTATTCAATTATTGGAAAAAAGAGAAGAAAAGTCGTGTATAAAATTTTCGGTCCGCGATTCAGGAATTGGCATTCCGGATGATATTCAAAAAACGCTCTTTAAGCCTTTTCAGCAGGCTGACAATACAATATCGCAGAAATACGGAGGAACCGGGCTGGGCCTGGCAATTTGCAAAAGCATTGTGCAAATGTTCGGAGGCGATATTAAAGTTATTAGCGCAGCAGGCGCAGGGAGTGAATTCTTCTTTGAAATTTGGCTGCAAGGGACAGAAGCAGCACGGGAAAAAGAAATTCAGGTTAAAGACATTGCGAACCGCCTGGTTGGGAAAAAAGCCCTGCTTGTTGATGATGTGGAAATTAACCGTGTTATTGCAATGAATATGCTGGAAAATACCGGCATAGAGATTGATGAAGCATGTGACGGAGCAGAAGCGGTAAAAATAATCAGCGAATCAAAAGAAAACGAATACGACATAATTTACATGGATGTGCAAATGCCGGTAATGAACGGATATGACGCTGCCAATGCAATCAGGGCGCTTCAGCGCAAAGACGCAAAAACCATTCCGATTGTTGCAATGACGGCTAACGCATTTAAGGAAGACATTGACAAAGCGCTTGAAAACGGAATGAACGCCCATATAGCCAAACCCATGGATTTGGAAAAAACACTGGAAGTTACTTTCCGCATGCTGGAATAGTCACTGATATAAATTGCCTTTCTTCGTAATTCCGTATCCCTAACTTTGCCTGTAGGTTTTTAAGAAAATGCCAATCCGCTGAATTGCATCGGCCAGGGTAACTTTGTCGGGAAGAAACACTATGCGGAAATGGTCGGGGTCTTTCCAGTTAAAGCCGGTGCCATGCACCAGCAGTAAATGCTGGGAACGCAGTAAGTCCAGCATAAATTTTTCATCATTGCAGATATTGAAACGCTGCACATCGACTTTTGGAAAGCAGTACAGCGCGCCTTTTGGTTTNACCACGGAAAGGCCGGGAATTTCGTTGACCAATTCCACTGCCGTGTCGCGCTGTTCGCATAAACGACCGGTTGGAAGGACCAGGTCTTTAATGCTCTGGTATCCGCCCAGCGCTGTTTGAATGCCAAATTGCGAGGGCATATTCGGACACAGCCGCATGTTGCTGAGCATCTCCAAACCCTCAATGTATGCGGCTGCAGGCTTTTTATTCCCGGAAAGCACCATCCAGCCGGCCCGGAAGCCTGCCGAACGCCAGGCCTTTGAAAGGCCGTCAAAACTAACGGTAAGCAAATCCGGCGCAAGCGTCGCCATTGGAATATGCACTGCATCGTCATAAGTAATGCGGCTGTAAATTTCATCGGCGTACAGAATTAAATCATTTTGGCGGGCAATTTCGGCAATGCCTTCCAGAATTTCCCTGTCGTACACTGCGCCGGTGGGGTTATTGGGGTTAATTATCACTATTGCTTTTGTTTTAGGGCTTACTTTTGCTTTAATGTCATCAAGATTAGGGTTCCAGCCGTTTGACTCGTCGCAAAGGTAATGCACCACTTTTCCGCCTGCAAGCGTTGCCGCAGCGGTCCATAAGGGGTAATCCGGCATGGGAATAAGCACTTCATCGCCCTGGTTTAAAAGCCCCTGCATAACCATCATTATCAGCTCACTTACCCCGTTGCCGATAAAGATATCGTCAATGCCTACATCCATAACCCCTTTTGTCTGAAAATCCTGCATTATTGCTTTTCTGGCTGCAAATAACCCGCGTGAATCCCCGTAGCCTTGCGCATTGCGCACATTAATAATCATGTCGTGAATAATTTCATCCGGGGCGTTAAAACCAAAAGGGGCAGGGTTGCCTAAATTGAGCTTAATTATTCTAAAGCCCTCGTCTTCCAGCCGTTTGGCTTCTTTTAACACTTCTCCCCGGATATCATAACATACATTATCCAGTTTTGTTGATTTGCTGATTTCTTTCATTGTTTACTCCAAATTGCAAGAAAAAACTTTCCATAAACTAAAATTTATGCTATAATAAAGGTAGAGGTTTGTCAATAATGAAAAGTTTCCCTATTGAAGGAATTCCCGCATCAAGTTATTTTACGCAAGCTGTGTATCTTGATGAGCATTTTGTACTGGCTGCGCCTGAAACGCCCATCGGCCCTGATCTGGTAAAAGCTGTTATTGAATGGGAATTTAACACAGTGCACAGTGAAGGCGAACCGTGCGAAAGTTACGCTCCTACGCCTGATACAAATACTGTCCCAATGGACAAGCAAAAATTGGACCGCTCTTCGATCATTGATCTGGAAAAGATTCAAAAAGCAGAACGGTTCTATGCGACATTTCAGCGTTATGTGGAGTCGCTGTACAGCCAGCTTGCATTCCGAAGCAAGCTTAATTATGCTGAACTTACTGAGCAGATTAAGTATGTGTGCAATTTTGTAAAAGAAGACAGGCGGTATCTTATGCGGGTGCAGCAGCATATGGATCCGTCAAAAGATAAAGATTATCTAATCTGCCATACTGTCCGTTCAACGGTTATTGCCATTATTATAGGCACTTACCTGAAACTTCCCAGCCATAGGCTTATTGAATTGGGCATAGCGGCCCTGCTCCATGAGATAGGAATGGTTAAGCTGCCGCAGGACTATTTTTTGATCCAGCGCCCGCTTACCGAACAGGAAATTAAAACATTAAAAACCCATCCTGTTATTGGTTACCGGCTTTTAAAACTGTGCAATTTTCCTTTAATGGTTTCTCTGGCAGTGCTTGAACACCATGAGCGGGAAAATGGAACAGGGTATCCCCAGAAATTAACCGGCAACAAGCTGAATTTATATTCAAAGATTATTGCCGTGGCCTGCTCTTATGAAGCAATTTTGGCAAAACGCCCGCATAAAGAGGCAAAAGACGGTTACACCGGAATGCTGGAACTTCTAAAAAACGAAGGGAAGCAATACGATGACACTGTGGTCAGGGCGCTTGTTTATTCGCTGTCAATTTACCCTATCGGCATGTATGTGTTATTGTCTAATGACAGGAAAGGCCAGGTTGTTGATGTAAATCCCGAAAACCCGCGCTTCCCTATTGTGCAGGTTTTTGGAGACGTGCTTCCCAATGGAAAAAACAGAATTTTAGACACTTCCCCCGACGGCATTTCCATAGTCCGCGCCCTAACTCCGGAAGAGATAAGTTAAGGCGGGCCCCATGAAACTTTGGGGGCATAGCCTAATTGTTGCAGCTTTTATTCTGGCAGGCGGATTTTTNTCGTTATTTCAATACGCATTGCAATTTGTTAATAAACCCCGTTTGCTTAATGAAATTGACAATCCCGCTTTANGCCGGCGGAAAAAAAAATACCGGCAGTTGCTTGCTTGNGTAGAACAGCCGGGAAGGCACAATGCGGCAGCNTTTTTTTGGATTTTACTGTTAAAGATATGTTCTGCTGTTTTTACCGGGGTTTTCATTTCCCTTTATTTCCCGGAAAACGGGCAGAGGCTTCTTCCAATAACCGCATCTGTTGTTTTACTGGTTTCGGTATGGTTAATATTAGGCGATCTCATTCCCCGGAATTTGGCCATGAACAAACCTGAACGCATTGCAGCGGATGCTCTTCCCCTTGTAAAGATTTTTGCCTTCCCCTTGCAGCCTTTTTTTTTCTTGGCAGGCAAAATCGGAAAAAAAATGCATTTGTCTTATGACGGCATGAAATCAGGCATAACCGAAGAAGAACTGCATATTGCCTTGCTGGAAGGTGAAAAATCCGGCATTGTTGCCGGGAATGAACGGTCTATGGTTGAAGGGGTTTTTTATCTTGGCGACCGGCCTTTAGGCGCGTTTATGACCCACCGGTCGGATATTCATTGGCTGGACATACATGCTTCTTTGCAGGAAATCCGCGAGAAAACGGTGCAATTTAGGGCGCAGGGTTGTTTCCCCATTGCAGAATCTTCGCTTGACGCGATACTCGGCATTGCCTATCCGGAAGACATTATCCTTGACCTAACATCCCCTACTCCGCTGGGTTTACAGGCCGTAATGAAAAAAGCTTTGTTTGCCCCACAAACCATGCCGGCTTTAAAAGCTTTTGAGGTGTTCAGGCGCGGAGAGGCAAATTATCTTTTTGTCATTGACGAATACGGCGGATTTGCCGGCATGGTCTCGGTACGCAATCTGGTGGAAGAAATAGTCGGCGAACTTTCTCCTCCGGGCGAAAATGAAAATGAAATTACCGTGCAGGAAGACGGCTCCTGGGTTGCTTCCGGCACCGTCAATATTGACGAAGCAGCGGATATTCTTCAGATGCCAAATCTTTCTGCCGGGGAAGGGTACCACACCCTTGCCGGCCTTATTTTGTCCCTTGCCGGCGAACTTCCCCAAACCGGAGATGCCTTTGTTTATCAAGCTAATCGTTTTACAGTCCTTGACATGGACGGAAACAGGATTAACAAAATAGGAATTAGGAAAGAAGAATGAGAAAAATCTATTATTGCCGCAACTCCTTTGCAGCTTGCCTGTAACTTCATTTGGCCTCTCGCTAAGCCATATAATCAATAGCCACGGATTTTCACGGATTAGACGGATTCACACGGATTTTTAATTAATTCTGATTAATCAGTGTAAATCCGTGGAAAATCTGTGCTA
>WRNF01000054.1 GCA_009776715.1 Treponema sp.
CATGCGGTCTTCCCCCCTGCCCCATCCCGGCCCAAGCAGCACGGCGGCTGGATGAAAGCGGCCATCGCCGGCCGCGCCGCCGGGAACCGCCATGACACCTGAACAGGCGGGGGCAACCACGGGATAAACGGCGGGATCGACAATGAGCCGCACAAGGCCGGCCCCGGCGGCCTGCGCTCCCAGGGCGGCAAGAACAGCGGCGCCCGTTGCGCCGGGAGACCCGGCTTTTATTTCAACAAGCCCCCTTGTGTATTTGTGCGCCGTTTCCGGAACCGGCGGAATCCGCGCCGAAGCGCCTTCCCATACGGCAAGCTCCGCCTCGCCGTACTTAGCCATAAGCGCAGGGGGGAATATCCCCTCCACAGGAAGAATTTTCCCCGCCAAAGGCCGGGCCGAAGGCGCGTACAGGCAGAGCTTTTGCGGCTCGATGGCAAGGGTTATGTCCGCCTGCACCGCCGGCATACCCGGCTGCCAGAGATCAAAATTCCCCGAGGGGAGATCGATGGAAATTACCCGCCCCTGCAGCGCATTGTTTATCGCCTGCGCCATTTCCAGGGCGGTGCCGTGAAGCGGGGCGCTGAGTCCCGTGCCGGTGATTCCGTCGATTATGAAACAGGCCCGCGCAAGCGCGGTATGCGCAGGCGCATTTGGCGCAGGCGCATTTGGTGCGAAGGTAGTTTCGGCTTCCCATGCGTTAACTGCAACGCCGAGCCGCCGTATGGCAAGCACCGCTTCGCCAAAAGGGTTTCTTTCGCCCTCCGGCAGCCGGGTGCAGAAAACAGCGCAGGCGGAAGGTTCCGCATAACCCCGCAAAAGCAGCGCCTTTAGCATAACCAGGGCGTCGGCGGCATTGTTGCCGCTTCCCGCGAATACGGCGAATGAAAGGGCTTCCCTCTTTTCGCCGATAATGTTTTTTACAAAAACTTCGGCGCAGGCCCTGCCGGCGGCCTCCACAAGGGCGAATGCGTCCAGGCCCCATTGTTCCTGCGCCTCCCTGTCAAGAGACCGCGCCCCGGCCGCCGAAACCAGCGTTTTGATTCCGCTCATTGCGAATCCTTTAAGAATTTATCCAGCCGCCACCAGACCACTTTAATATTCCAGTCATCTGCAAGCAGGGCTGAAAGTATTCCCTCCGGGGAAAGATAAAAAACATTAAAGCGAAGTTCCTCCGGGGCTATTTTTATATAAAAGCGCCGCTGCCCGCGCCCGCCGGAATCCATCTGCAAAATGGTGTAACCGGTTTCAACGGGAAAGCAGAGAAGGATCCCCCCGCCGCGAATCAGCCCAAGCATCGAGTACAACAGCTTTACGTTTACCGTTTTATTGTTCTCCGTAAAACTGTATTCATAAAAAGGCACTTCAACGGAAGTGTCGTAAATTCCGTCTTCTACATTGAGAATCCAGATATGCGAACTGAGAGGCTCCGTGCTGACGCGGGTATTGGTCGATTCGTCAAAAACATCCCTGTAATAGTCAACTTTGATATACAGCTTCCGTTCGTCCGGCGCCGCCATTATTGAATCGATTGACGCGGTTAAACCCGGCCAAAGCGGAAGCGGGGGAATGGAGCTGTCTTTTAGCTGAATCAGGAAAAGCTGTTCGCCAAACGCGCCGTACCAGAAGATATTCCATGCGCCGGGCAGCCGGCAGACGACGGCGATTTCGTTCTGCGCCGAGGCGTAAATGCCGGCGACATAAGGAAAGGGCCCTCCGCCCTGCCCGCCCTGCCCGAGGTACTCGATGAAACGCCCGTCGGCGTCAAAATGAAGCACAACGCTGTCAAGCAGGGCGCGGTTTTCCGAGTCAAAGCTGTGCCGGTCGGGGGGCAGCCGCTCCACGGTATAAATGTGCTTTCGCGAATCCACGGCGATTTTGCCGGGAGAACGCAGAGGGTAGGTAAAGGCCCAGCGGGTAAGCTGCGCGCTGTCTTCGGTTTTTTCCTTCAGGTCTGAAGGGTGTGGGTTTGTCTCGTCATTGTAGATCATAAAGAGGAGATCGCCGTAGGAATTATAACGGACAATTTTCCCGTTGTTACTGTCGGTAATGTAAAAAATTCCTTCACGCATGGTAAGTTCCGCCTGCCGAATGCCGCCGTCGCCTTCAAGCCCGTAAAGCGCAACCTGGTCCTCCATTGGGCCAATATCAAGGGAAAAAAGATCTTCACGCTGAATGGAATTCTCGCCCGTCGCGGAGCAGGCGCAGAAGATCCAGAGAAGGAAAAAAGCCGGATTGCAGCAGACGTTAAAAAAAATGCGTTTCATGCCGGTTATTATTATACAACGGTCATGTCATAAGTAGCAATCGGCACGGCGGGAAAGCAGATGACCGGTTAGTTTTTTTTTATTATAGTTACTCCATGGTAATAAGCGTGTCCAGGCGCTGCGACATTCCCAGGTTTCGCTTTGACTGGTTTCTGGAAAGGCTGGAGGCGGGTTATGCCGATGTGGCAAATCCCTATAACACTGCGCAGATTAAACGTGTTTCGCTAAAACCGGACGATGTTGACTGCCTGGTCTTTTGGACCCGGGATCCCCGCCCAATCCTGGCAGGGCAAAACAGGCTCTTGGCATACCCTTTTTACATTATGACAACCTTAACGGGATACCCTAAAATTCTTGAACCGGACGTTCCGCCGCCGGATGAAATTATTCATGCACTGAAAACCGCTGCTGGCAAATGGGGCCCGAAAAGGGTTATCTGGCGTTACGATCCTGTTTTTTTGTCCAATGTAACCGATTCTGACTTTCACCGCCGGAATTTCCGGGATCTTTCCAACCGCCTTGCCGGTTCTGTTAACCGTGTCATCGTCAGCGTTTACGACGAATACCCCGGCGCTAAACGGCGGCTTTCGGCACTGGAAAATAACGGCCTCCTTAAAACCTTCCCCCATTACGGCGAAGACGGGCGTTTCAACCTTGAAATTACCGAACTGCTTGCCGAATTTGCCGATGCCGCCGGAAAGGCCGGAATGGAAATACAATCCTGCGCCGAAGGGGAAGAGCTTTCAACGCTGGGCATTAAACACGGCGCCTGCATTGACGGGGAGCTGTGCCTGTTCCAAAACTCGGTTAGTTTTGTCACAGGCTCTGGAAAAAGCGGTCTAAAGCCCGTTTTTTCCTATAAATCCAAGGTAGCTGTTCCAAAAACTGAAGTTTTGGAACAGCCTCGACTAATTAAGGAAATAGCCGGGCCGGGCAAATTCACTGCCGCCGCCGAAACCCGTGACAAAAACCAAAGGCAGTTTTGCCGCTGTTACCCCAGCGTTGACATTGGCAGCTACGGCGCCTGTCCTGCAGGCTGCGCCTACTGTTACGCAAGAAGATGATATTATTTTATTTTTTTATACATTAAAACGGGTTTTCCATCTTCCCAAAATTGTTCCAAATACAAAAAATTGTTTTGGATTGTATAATCCCACCTGTCAACATTCAATTCGCCGGTTGAACTGAAATATGTCCCGTAATCTGTATAGTAACTGGTATAAATTGATTCTTCCCATGAATCTTTATGATAAGTCTCGTGAATGAAAAAATAGGCGTTATCAAAGGTAAGCTGGATTTTTACTTCACTGTTTTCATATTCCCAGGTCCCGACAAGAGGGCTTACGTTTGCAGTCTCTTCCGTACCTGCCCCGGCGCATGAAAAAAGCAGAAAAACGCCCAAGATTATTGCGATGTACTTCATTCCGATCCTCCGATATCAAGATATTTACGGGCTGCTACTTCAATAAAAGCCGAACGATTGGCCGCAACCCTGTCTATACGGGCTACCAGCCCGGCATCTAAACTTACATTGAAACGCTTAACCTCATGCTTCATGGGATAAAGGGCTATAGGCACAATATAAAAATTATAATTTCTCTCCCATTCTTTCCATTCAGGCCATTCTTTTTTGAGACGCTCTAAAGCCCTCGGTTTCGGAAAATTCTTTTCGCCTTCGGCGGCTAAAGCCAATGCTTCATGCGCCATTCTTACTGCCTCTTCATAATCATTACCCGCAGTTACTACGCCTGGAAGATCGGGAAACGATACTCCGAATCCCTTTTTTCCTTCTTCATATTCAAACAATGCAATGTACTGGCTTACCATAAATTTCCCCCGCTATTTTAACCCGGCCATTTTTAAAATCTTCTGAGCCGTACCTTGCGGCATATCTTTTTTTGGATTCGGAATTACTATTATACCAGGTTTTCTGGAATGCTTGAATTTCAAGTGACTGCCTCTTTTAGAAACCTGGAACCAGCCATCCTCCTTAACTATCCTTATCAAATCCAAACTGGAGTAATGCATTCTAATCGTATTCCTTTCAGCTTCATCTTAATTTTATACAAGATCGTGTATCAGTGTCAACAGCAGAAATGTATGCCCTAAAGAAAGGTAATGTGGGACCTGCCGGAGGCCAAGCGCACCGTACAAGTACGGCGCGCTTGCCTCCGGCACCCAGTGTTACCTTGTTCGGGCATACATTTCTGCATTTATTCGCAACATCTGGTTTAATACCCCGCTGCTTGCAGCGGTACGAAGGAACATAATCATTAGGCAGATGGTATTAAACCAGATGACATTTAATAAATTTCCTTACAGAACGACCCTCCTGTTAGACCAAGTAACGCTTCAAGATACCCCACGGCTTGCCGTGGGGAGGGTTATTAAATTGCTGCGGCAATTTCTTTTTGAATCATTTCACTAATGATTTCGCCTGGAGTTTTGTTTTCAGCCATAGCTTTAATTGTTAGGTAACCTGCTGACAGGCTATCAACGGTTATGGTACGGGCTTCAGCAGTACGCTGGGTAAAAAAGCCGGTTCCTTTTTTTGCCGGATCTACCATAGGCGGATTTTTTGTGTAATATTCGTCTAAAACATCGTATTCTTTTTCTGTCATATCCGGCATTGATTTAACCTTTACCATATTCTATTCAAAAAAAAGCAATTCTACAATTGCTTTATAACAAAAAAGTACTGCAACAGCAGAAATGTATGCCCTAAAGAAAGGTAGTGTGTCCTACGGACACGATGGGGCCTGCCATCGTACCGTTGGTACGCGGCCAATCGCACCGTACAAGTACGGCGCGATTGCCTCCGGCACCCAGTGTTACTTTGTTTGGGCATACATTTCTGCATTTATTTCAGGTTAGGTATATTTCCATGAAATGAAAAAACCTTATTTTTACTAAATTCAACTTGACATAGATAAAAATATGTATTACATTGTTTACATGATACAATATGCAGAGGAAATCGTAAAAAGGATAAATAAAGGACTTATTCCAAAAGAAATTTTCCTGCATATAAATAATGCTTTCATGTCAATAGAGACAACAAAAGATAAGCATTCTCTTAAAGAATTATATGAGAACATAATAGATCGGCAAACAATAGCTGAATATGAGTTAAAAGAAAAAAAAGAAAAAGTGAATTTTATCGATTCTAAAGAAATAATAAAAATGCTTGGAAAGCAAAAAACCAGCCTATAAAAAAGACCATATACACCTCTCAATCAATATCAAGTTCTTGTTTTAATAACTTGATAAATTTTTCCGCTGTTTCTTTGTCAAATTGCATTTTATAATCAGACTGTTGTAACATTCCTGTTTTTTGCAGATCTACCCTGCTATTATATCCATCCAGTTGAAAATATTTTTTCCCTCCGATTTCGAATGTTTGATATGTTACAGGTACAATATCATGCAGCCTGTTGCTTTCACGGGTGTATTGTCTGCAATATTTTTTGTCCAGGGATATTTTCACTTTTCGATCCTCCGAGTTACAGGATACATTAAAAACGCCTCAACTTCATACTGAAGCTGCGATCCTTTCTACCACTAATTCACTAATGATTTGTGCAGGCGTTTTATGTGTAGCCAATGCTCGGGTTATAATGTAATCAGCCGCTGTCGGGTTTAATGTATTCAGCAATTCTCTTTGACGGATAAAAACATCTGGTTTGCTAAAATCAACCTGCGGAATTTTTTGGGTTAATTCTTCATCTAAAGCATCAGCTTCTTCTTCAGTCATATAAGCCATTTTTTCCCTCCGTAATAATTTGAACTATATCATTCTTCAAAAACACTTTCCTGCATTTCATTGCATGGAATACATTCACCTGATCTTCATTAATACGATTATACATAACTTCTATAGGATACCCATTGGCATCAAATCCTATAAGCAAATATTTATTCTTATAGTCATTCAAAAGACCGTTTCGAATAGGGTGCATAAATGCCCATTCAATGTCATTCTCTGTAATCCCATGTTTGAAAGCTGACTTATTATAAATAATACTCGCATCCATGTATATATCTTATTTTTTATTTGGAATTTTATCAAGTTACAAAAGTACTGCAATAGCAGAAATGTATGCCATAAAGGAAGGTAATGTGGGGCCTGCCTGTGGTCAAGTGCGCCATACAGGTATGGCACACTTACCACAGGCACCCAGTGTTACCTATTTGGGGCATACATTTCTGCATTTATTGTGGTTAGGTATATTTCTATGAAATGCAAAAACCTATTAAATAATTCCAAAAAGAACTTGACTGATAATACTATATATAGTATCATAAAAATATGGCAGGCGTTGAGAAACTTATCAGCAAGATGAAAAACCAGCCTAACGGTATCAGGTTTGAAGAGGCTCAAAGAGTTCTTGAAGCTAGAGGTTACCGCTTTGACCGTCAAAGAGGCTCACATTGCCATTTTATTAATGAAAGAGGAGATATTATCTCAATTGTAAAAGAAAATACTGTTAAAAAAGCGTATGTCACCGCCATACTTGATCGCATAGGGGAACAGCCATGAACGTAAAAGATTACCTAAATTTGCCTTACCACATCGTTATCCAGCATATTACCGATGAATCCGGCTCTTACTATTTTGCAACTGTAAGAGAGTTTGACGGCTGCATGAGTGACGGCGAAACCTATCCGGAAGCCTTTGAAAACATCCAGGAAGCTATGGAAGGCTGGATAGAAACCAAACTTGAAGGCGGTTTCCCTGTCCCGCTTCCAGTAGACGACAGCCAATTTAGCGGTAAATTTGTCCTCCGTATCCCAAAGACCCTTCATGCCCGGCTTGTTATGGAAGCGGAAAAAGAGGGGGTTTCGCTCAATCAATATGCGCTTTACCAACTGAGCAGATAAATGATAAAAAATAGCGCATACGGTTATATTTACGCATCAACTCTACAGGGCAGAAATGTATGCCCTCAATAAAAGTAATGTGGGGCCTGCCGGAGGCCAAGCGCACCGTACAAGTACGGCGCGCTTGCCTCCGGCACCCAGTGTTACCTTATTTGGGGCATACATTTCTGCATTTATTGTAGTTAGGCATTATTTTTAAAATACCAAAATAATATAATTTTTAGAAATGTACTTCACAAATATATTTTTGTTTATTTGATGTATTTTCCTAAATATCAGGAATGTCTTTTCTTTTCGTTTCAAAATCAATATACCTATATAAATCAATTCCTGTACCGTCTTTAAATATTACATGACAAGTGCATAAAAAAGGGAAATTTGCCGAGGCAATTATTCCTATTAATTTATTTTCATTTTTTATTCTAAATATTTTATTATTCCACACATGGCCAAAGAAAAATTCAGCATATTTAATTTCCGAATAATTTTTCGATTTATGTTCAATTAAATAAATATAGATATCATAATAACCAAATTTTTTAGACGGAACTAAAATATGTGTTAAAAATAATCCTTTATTTATCTTATAAATTTTGATTCTATTTTTCTCTCTTTCATCACCATTAGTGCTTTCTTTTATATTATTTAGCATTATGTCGGCAGATTGTAATGAAGTCAAATCCCCACCAATTTCGAATGGCCCTACTTTAAGTGAACTTCCTTTTTTTATTCTTTCTGAAAAATCCTTAATTAAATCCTTAATTGAGCTTCTATAAATAAAAAAAACGATAGAAACAAAAAAAATCCATGAAACTGTTTGAAAGAAAGGGACATAATCCTTTAGCCTTATAATGTTTTCCATTATATTAACTCCTTCATATTTATTATTCCATAATTTATTTATATTATCAAGTAAATTTATACAAATATCATATCATTAATTGCAAAAATATAAAACCGATAGAAATCTGAAAATATATTCATAATATGCCCTTCCTATTGTTTTCCATCCATTATAAAAAATTCCCTATTAACTGTAATTATCAGCCAATACAGTGAAAACAAATAGAAAAACAAGCTTTTTTCATTAACACTAAACAGCTTTAAAATACTTTTTCTCCTTACCCCCCTACCCCCGATACCTGTTACCTGCTCCCTGTTACCTTTCTTCCCCCCTCACTCAATAAACTCAATATTCAATGTGATATTACTGTTAACGGAACTTGTAAGGTAATTGGTTCCATCCCAGCCCATACCCCTGAAAGCGTTGCCCCAATTTTGCGTATTATCAGAACCTGAATAAACACCCGGTATGCTGCCATAGCCAGTAGGTGTAGGAGTTGGCGGAACTTTTACAGTGACAGTTTTTGGATACGTAATGGATGCGAATGTGTTTATTCCCACCACAGGAGCGGTAGAACCCATTGTGATAACAAGAGTTGTGTTTACTGTACTCGAAAATACCCCATTCCCAAATATCTTTACATTAGGGAAGCTCACGCTTTCAAGGCCGGCGCAGCCGTAGAAGGCATAATAGCCAATGCTTTCCGCTAACGGGAAGCTCACGCTTTCAAGGCCGGCGCAGCCAGAGAAAGC
>WRNF01000055.1 GCA_009776715.1 Treponema sp.
CATCCTCAAGCATAAACTGATCAAAAAAAGCGAAGGACCAGGGTTCTAATGATATTGCATTGAGAGCAGGCGATGAACGGGGGAAGCCCACGCCGACGCTTCCGCCCATGTTCACAAAAAAGTCAACCGCCTCGTTTGTTGAAGGATCGGTTTTGTAATTGTATGCCCTGTTTGAAATCCGGTAATTATGCATCCCGTTAAGGAAATCATTAAACAGGCGGGGAACCGGTTTGCCGAATGCCAAGCCTATGCTTTCCCAGCCGGCCTGCGGCGATTCAACCATTCTGCGGAGAAATGCTATTCCGCCTTGATCGATTAACTTAACCGGATCGGCGCTGTCCCAAGACAGGCCACCCGCTTCCCAAAACAGCCAGGAAAGAAACAAGCTAATTGCGCCGCGCATTCCCGCGCTGTCATCGTAGCCGTCGCGGTTTGGCCCGCACAGGGAGTACATGGAAGTGTCTTCAAAATACCGTTTTAAGAAATTAATATTGCCCCCGCTAATGCCAAGCCCGCAGAGGTTTTCGGTTAAATGGCTCCAGCCTTCGTCAAGAAAAAGTTCTTCCCTTTGTGCGTCCTTGTTCCCGCCCTTTACCCTGCTCCATGTTTTGGCCGTGAATGTAGCGGCATGGGCCAGTTCATGCGCAATTGTCGCATTGACATACGCCGAGGNATAAGCGGAATTGGGGCTATCGTCAGGCAAGGCGGCATAGATAATGTCCATCTCNTTGCTTGACGGATTATAAGAGTCCGACAAAACATCGCTGTTGCGCATAAAAAAATCGGAAGGGTTGAAAAACCCAAGGGCAACTTCTTCGTCATTGATTGTGCGCGTAAAAAGCAGGGCAATGCGGCCGTCATTGTCAATGTCCGCCGGTTTTCCCCACAGGGCTTCAACGCGCGGGAGAATTAGCGTTTCAACAAGCTGTATGCATTCATTCAAAGCGCCGCCGGATAACGCGCCTGTATCGGTAAGCCACACCGACAAAGCATCCGACTGATGCGCCAGTTCGGCTTCAACCTGATGCGGTTCCCCCGTTTGATTGTTAGTGTTAATGACAAAAAAAGAACGCTTATCGCCAATATTATAACTCATAACGGATAAAGCCCCGGCCGCATTACGGCCAGGCTTGCCGCCGCGGTCAACGCACACGGCCGCCGCTGGCATGGGAAGCTGCATGTCCCGTTTGGGCATATTCAAAGGTTCCTGAAAAGCAGTTGCCATGGCCTGCATTGACCCTATCCTAAGATTTTCTGCAGAGCCGTCATGGGCATATGCATACGAGTAACAAGCGCCGCTTTTCATTTTTATTTCCATCGGTGAATAATTAACAAGGATTGTAAACAGGTCATCGGCGGCTGGGGAAACATAAGCAAGCAGATCCTTTTTGTAACCGGCGATGTCCGCCGTTATGCGGTGCAGACCTTGGGGCAAAAACATGGCCAAATGGTTGCCCCTGCCCAGATTGCCGGAAATATCCGATGACCATGTTATATCATTGGTGTTTACGTTTACCGCAAGCATAATTTTTGCGTTTTCATAATACAGCCAGCTTGCCTTTGGGCTGGTTATGAAAAAATCTATTGTCTCGTCATAGTAAACCGTTTCCTGCCTGCACGAGAACAGCAGCAGGCATGCAAACAGCGGCAGCAGGGATTTAATTGACATCGCAGCTTACCAAGGAAGAATTAATATACGACAGCGAATAATACCGGGACGATTTAAAATAAGCGTCCCCCTGTGCTTTTTGGGCGGATATTTCCAGCAGGTATGCGCCTGTTGGGATTGACCCCGCCGGCACCGTTGCGGTAAGGGCGTTAGTTGACACCGAGTAAACNGTCTTTAACGCCGTCCTGATTGTTGCCTGATACACAACGCCCTCCCCGCTTCCCGTCCAGCCGATTTGCACCGGCAGGCTTGATTCAATGGCCTGGCCGTGCAGTGCCGAATTCCCGGCTGAATCCTGGAACACTATTACGTCCGGCTCATCGGAAAGCTTTGAATAGGGAACGCTCAGCAGGATGTTTTTTTTGGAAAGAACGGTCGCAACTTCTACGGTATANCTGGTATCTCCGGNAAGTTCTTCCATTAACCCGCTGTAGGAACAGGAGGCAGAATCGTAAGCAAGCGGCAGCAGCGCGTTGTTCTTGTCCAAAACGGTAACCACCGCGCCGGAAAGGGAGTTCCCGTCTGCGCCTTCGACATAAACCGCCGCCCGGACCGATCCGGTTCCGGTTGCGCGGAATGCCGCCCTTACCTTTGGCTTAATGTCTTCTGCTTGGGTGGCGCAGGAGAACAATATGAATGTTATAATGCAGACTGCACATATCTTTGTTTTCACCGGGTACTCCTTGTTTTAGGGGCGTACAAGCCTAATGCCGCCTCTTAAATCGTCTTGGTTATATTGCGGCACATTGTAAAACCGTGACGCGGAACGCACATCATTTTGAAAATTAAAAGAATTCCCGCCGCGGTTAACCCGGTTTGTCCCTGAAAGCGGACCCATAGGATCATTCTGAGTATTGCCGGTATATGGGCCGTACCAGTCCCAGCACCATTCATTTATGTTTCCGTGCATATCATATAAACCCCAGGCATTGGGCTGTTTAAGCCCTACTTCTTGTTGCCCTTGCAGATAAGATGTAAAAAAATGCCAGCACATATTATCGTTATTATCGTTTCCGCTGGCATAAACGGTAGTTGTCCCTGCCCTGCATGCATATTCCCACTGCGCCTCGGTTGGCAGCCGGTAACCGTCAGACCCGGACACTATTTCTACGGCATTCCACTCCGCATTAGACCACGTTGGCACATAACCCCATTCAGTTGGATCAGTACTGTTGTTTATCGAATAGGCCGGGCTAAAACCCTCTGTTATGCTGAGAAAATTGCAGAACATCAATGCGTAATACCAGCTTGTAGATATGGGAAGCAGCGAATAATCTGTACTTCCCCCCATAAGTAAATTGTATTGATTTCTTGTTACCGCGTATGTGCCAATATAAAAACCGCTCATGTTTACTATGTGCTGCGGGCCTTCGTCTTCATTGCGGCCATCCTCGTTTTCAGGGCTGCCCATAATAAAACTACCGCTATTTATCCACACCATTTTATGGCTGGCCGAAAGCTTGTGGTTCTGGTTGGCATATGCGGTTCGCAGTTTTGGCAGATTGTATACATTCATAATCCATACGGTGGAAAAATCCCATGCATCTCCATCCCAAACAGAAGAATCAGTCCACCATGTTGTATTTCCATATTGCTTAGAGGAAATATCAGCGCCGTCTATTGTATCATTGTTAAGGTAATTTATGGCTATAGGTTTATTAATATTTAGGTCGCGCCGCGCATAGTTGTTGGAAATAATATTTGGGCTTGGATCGGCTCCAAGCACACGGCCGCCAGAAGCATTGTTTGATTCTGACATTACCTTATCGTTGAGCGCTACACAGTTTCTAATGCTGGCGCCGTTACTAAGAAACCCTGCAAGGCCGCCCGCGTTTTCGTTGCCGCTAATTGTGCCCGAAGCATAACAGTACAGCATTGTGCCGATCCCAGCCGGCACTCCGCTTATTATTCCTGCAATGCCGCCGACGTACCGTAAGCCGGTAACGCCGCTCGTGGTATAGCAGTTTTGCACCGTTCCGTAATTCCCTCCTGCAACGCCGCCAATATAATTAGATCCGCTTACATTTCCCTCAACAAAACTATTTTCTATAATGCCAAGGTTGATGCCCGCAAGCCCTCCTATATTGTCCAAGCCGCTTATGCTGCTGTCAAACAGTGTGGCGTTCCTAATTAAACCTTCTGTTCCTACAACACCGAACATGCCCTGGTTACTGCTGTTATTGCTTATAGTAAGTTTATATATATAATAACCGTTTCCGTCAAAACTTCCCGTAAAACCGCTGGCAACTGTGCCAATAGATACCCAGTTGCTTTCGCCTGCAGCCAGCATGGGCAGCATGATATCCTCAACAAGCCGGTAATGCCGGTTCAGTCCCTTTGCGCTTGAGGCAAAAGCATTAAATTCGCTTATGTTAGCCTTTGCAACAGGAATCCACCGGTCTTCTGCCAAACCGTCGTTGATGCAGACATTAAAAAGGGGATTGTTTAATGCTTCCAGCCGGTAATTGCCGGCAGCTTCCAGCGCAGCCTGTACCGCTGCGGTTTGACTGACTTCTGTTCCGTCATATTCAACCGTTATTGTTCCGGATTCACCGCTGTCTGCACTGCCGGACAATCCGTAGCTGTTTTCGCTGACATGTATTGATACAGTTTCGCCGGGAATAAAGCCGCTGACGGTTACGCCAACTACAGTATTTTTTCGGTATGTATTGCCTAAGTATGCTGCATTAGCAGTGCCAAAAGGCATCAAAATATTTAAAGGATGATCGGTAACAATAACTGTTACTGGCTTAGGCACTATATTTGCTGTTAGCCCCTGCATTGGCGGGAGCGTGTAATTGTCCGCGTCCGGGCCGCGGAGCCTGTAACTGCTTAGCAAAATATTCTTTGCTTCCCCCGCATTTTGGTCCTCAAAAACAGCCGTGCCTTCACGGAGTTCCACATAATCGCCGTCAACAAGCCCTTCAAGTACCGGTGTGCCGGAAATGACCGCATCTACAGTGCCGTCGTATTCTTTGTTTTCCGCTGTCAGGCCGCTGACAGTAACTGGTTTGGGGTTTACCGTGATCATTATGCTGAATACCGCTGTTTTGCCGCCGCCATGCGTTATGTTTACGGCATCGCTATGGCTGCCGGTTTTAAGCCCTATTTTTGGCTGCACGTAAAACCCCAGTACGTTCCCAACGGCAATTTTGTTGTTTATGTCGGCTGTGTCTAATTCAAAGGGGCTTTCCTCCCCGCCTGCCATTGCAATGCCGCTTACCGTCTGCGTGTCCAGCCCAAGGGCGTTTATCGCTATGTTCCTCTTTGCCGGCTGCTCATAGCCGTATGTTACTTCGTCCAATATAATATCTGCAAGAGCCGTGAACTCCGCCCTTATTGTTACCGGACCGTCCGGCATGGTGAATAACGCCGGGTTGGCGATAAAACTTGACAGAACCGCATCGCCCGAAACAAGTTCCCATAACTTGAATTTATAATTGCCCGCCGCCTCCGCTGTTACTGTTACGGCCTGCCCTTTTGCCGCCGGGTTGGGGCTTGCGCTTGCGGTCCCGGTTGCGGCATCATATTCCATTGTAACGGCATATGTTTTCGGTTTCGGTTTGCCGGCCTCATGTTTGCAGGCGGCAAGCGTGATTATTGCCGTCACAAGGACGGCGGCATAAAGCATTGAGCTTTCATTACATTTGTTTTTCATAAAATTCTCCTAAGTTTATAAATTTATTATTAAAAGTGCGATTAAACACACATATTTTCTCATACAATTTCCTTATGCTTTTTTCTTTCTTCTCTTTTCTTTTTTACCTTTTCTTTTTTCACTTACTTATGTCCACCGCAACCAACCTGCCGTTTAAGCCGTCTTTGTCTTTCCGTATGCAGAGCATATAATCGTTGTACAGTATATTACTGCCCATTGCCGTACCGTGGAACGAAGGGTCCACGCCAAGCAACTTTCCGTTTATCGGGTCATATACCCGAAAGCCGTCGTAAAGAGAAATATAGAGCTTGCCATTGGCAATGATAGGGTTGGTGTCAAGCGAGCCTGAATCTTTGGGCATTACATTCCATACCAGTTCACCGGTTTTTGCATCTATGCAATGAATATTACGGAAATCTCTTTCAGAAGAACTTTCACTCCCTGTATAATACACACGGCCTTGATAAAAAACCGCCTGCAATGTACATGCCCTGTACCGCAAGTGATCCGGCGTGCCATTAGGGAAAATATGGCGGAACAAGATCTCGCCAGAGGCAAGGTCCCATGCCGCTATGGTAACGCCCAGGTAGTATAACACACCGTCATGAATGAAGAGCGGCGTTTTTCTGTCTCCCTCTTCCGGTATGGAAGCGTTAGCGGCAATGTCTTCTGGGCCGCCGAAGACGGTATGAAACACCATTTCCCCGCTGCCCGCGTCAAAGCCTGCAAGCTCTACCGGCTTTTTTTCCACTGGGTTCTTCAGCCAAAAATTAGTAGGGTAGATATATGTGCCGGTATATATAATATTCTTGTGTACTATCGGTTGTGCTTCTACATAGCCGCCTGTTTCAGGAACCCAAAGCACTTCCGGTGATATTTCCTGAATAGTGGCAGGATCTCCTTTCTGGTCTATGAGACTTGCATTAAAACGAACAAAATATTCACCATCCTTCCATAGCCCCATGTACAGAAAGCCTTGGTATTCTATTGCATAACTTTGTAGCGTTAAATCCTTGTTGTCTACCCCTACCCGGACCTGTGCAGTAAGCGTTCCTGTTTCTCGATCAAAACATAATATTTCATTTGGCCAGAGAAACACATAGATATAGCCGCTTATAGCTAAAGGAGGGCAAAAAATGATCGAACTGAATATTTTATTAGAACGCCAGATAAATGCGCCGGTTTGAGCGTCTAGCCTGGTCAGTGCGTAAATATTAACTGTGGAATACCCGGGGGGGCATTCGTAGAAAAACAACGCATCCTCGTCAACTATATGCGATGAATAATAATTGCTGACAAGGCCGGAATCCCAGGCAATTTTCGCTTTGTAAAACGGTTCGCTGCCGTCTTCTTTGTTTCCAAATAAATTGCAGGAGGAAAGTATTAAACACAAAAAACACATGAAAAAAATTATTTGTTTAATCATTTTTTCCTTTTTTCCTTTATTTTTATTGCCTGATCTATCATTTTTCCAGCTTTTTCGTAAGTTTCCTCGGCTGTAAAAATACTTACATGGTTGTGGTGTTCCATCTTTACATAATCAAGCTCATCTGTTGTGCCTAAAAGCGGATTTTCCAATAAAGACTTAGATATATGCTGGTTTTCTGTCGCCACCAGGCCGTCTCCCCCTTTAGTGGTGCCCAGTAAACCGCTTATTTCCGCTTTAATATTATTGCAAAATTTCCGCGCGTTGTTCGCGTCGTTCGCATACTTGGGGCTTCCGGTAAAGAGGCCGATAAGGCCGGCACATTTTGCGATATGCAAGGCCTGGGCGGTTACAAAACCGGCTTTAAACCCCTTAATTACCTTATTGGCTATGTCCTCTTTGTCTTTTCCCCCCATGCCAAGGGTATTATTATTTGCCCCGACAATAAAACCTAAAGGCACATTTTCATTAAATTGGGGAACCAGCCTTGTTTCAGTAACATATTTAAACACATCAACTTTGCCCGACCAGAGGTACTTAACTTTTCGTTTTCCTACGGTTTTAGTCCGCCATTCGTATGCCCTTTTTGTGCCGGTTTTTACCTTATTCATTTTTTTTTCTGTGATGATATAGTCCTTTATGTAACTGCTTTCTGGCGCCATATCACTGATCTGGGCAAAATTGGCAGGCTTTGGGTTTAACCATGCATCTAAAAAATAGGGCCGCATGGGTTCGGGAATAAGCATTAGTACAAATAAGCGTGCATCTGTTAACGCAATGCCTGCAATTCCTACAGCTAGCCCAACAAGCGAAACGGCACTGCCTACTATAAGCAGTAAGGTGGTTACTATGGGGCCGGTTATGGACGCTGTTAAAAAAAGAATAACAGTAAGATCAACGGAGGCGACAGAAACCGATTTTAGGCCCTTTCCAATTATATCCGCTTTTTTGTTTAATTTTTTTACCAATTCAGGTAAACCGCCTTTAAGCGTTTGCAGGCCCTGGTCGATTCCCGAAACGGTGATTACCGCGTCAATATCATCAATTCTGTAGGGATTTTCTTCTGTGTTAAGGGGATTGGCTATATTATAAGCCTTAGCCCTTTTTTCCAGCATTGTTAAATACCCCAATGCCCGCATCCCGCCCTGGCTGTGCGCTATTATCGAATACGGGCCTGCTGCTTGTGTTACCGCTTTTACTTCTTTTTTATCTTCATTTAAATAACTATAACTTACGCCATGTATTATTGCGTCTATCGCGTAATTGGTTAATTCTTCCAGGCCAGGGTGGGACTTATGGTATTTTTTAAAATCAAAACCGTCAAAAAAATATACCGTAAGGCCATTGAAGGTCTCGCTAAAAGGTTTGTTATTTTCGTCTTTTTTGATTTTATCGTCTTCATCGGTATAACCGGCAGCTTTAGGAACACCGGAAGGCGCCTTATCAAGGTCATACACCTTGTATATTTTTACAAGGTCTTCATCTTCGCCCCATAAAAACATTACCGGATTAAGCAGCAGCGCTGCCATTATAAGCGTACAAATTGTCTCTTTCATTTTTTTTCTCCTTATCTCAGTAAAAGCCTGAACAGGTGTTCCGGCGTATTGTTAATTTCTATGTCCTGATACACTTCAAAGATAGTTTCCACATTGCTTAAGTCCGCAGGATCGCCAAAAGTCATGTCATAAATCTCGCTGACAGTGCCTGTTGCTTCCAGCGCGGCCAGTTCGCCTTCGCTCATTTCGGGAACTTCGTCAGGCGAGTTGAAATACGGCGTGTTCGGGTCAATGTCTTCCAATAACCCAGGGGCTAGGAGTTTGTCGGGCTTTGCCCTTTCCAATGAAAAAAATGCGAAAAAACACCGTTTTTGAGCATTTTTTACTCTGCAAACTCCGTAAGGAGCCCCAAAATCGGAGATTTT
>WRNF01000056.1 GCA_009776715.1 Treponema sp.
TTCTCGTAATTCTCGATTAACATTTCGCTCTCGCTCAAGTTCTTCTGTAAGTTTTCCAATAGTTTCTGTTGCATCTGCGTATTCAATATCGTATCTGTTATCAATTTCTCCAATTGTTCCATATCCCTGACGACAATTGAAAAATCCTGACAGTACAACCCCATGGGCAAAAGCAATAACCAGAAGCAAAACAAAAAAAGTAGTTTTAATGGTGATTCGTTTATCATTCATGGGTTCTCCTTAAAATATAGAAGATAGAACTTCTTGCAAAACTCTGTTAGTTTTGCAGAAGCTCTGTCAGTTTTATGGTCTAAAGACCGAAAACTGCAGTTTTTTAAGCGGCAGCTCTTGCAAAACTGAAGTTTTACAAGAGCCTCGATATTAAGAAAATAATCATAAATGAGGCAAAAGGCAAGGAAATTCCTGCTAATTTACTGTAAACAGTCCTCGCGCTGCTCCGCAGCGAACCATCTTTTTGGTAACTTGTGCCGAAAATTCAATATAACACGGATTAGCACAGATTTACACAGATTTACACGGATTATTTTAAAATTTTAATTCTTAAAATCCGTGGAAATCCTTATAATCCGTGAAAATCCGTGTGCATTTGACATCCAATGCCACCAAGTACGGCTTTAGTTTGAAGTTATAGACAAGCCGCCGCGCCGCTCTGTCATCCAGATTGAGATGTATATCCCATCCTTGCAACAGTTGCCATTTTTTACAAGACATGATACAAGATACAAACGGTAAATTTTTGACTTTAAGTAAACATGAAATACTCAAAAACCAATTTGGCTGCGAGAGCTTCAGGCCAGGGCAGGAAGCCGCTGTTGACACAATTCTTTCGGGCAGGGACCTGCTTGCTGTCATGCCCACCGGCGCTGGAAAATCACTGTGCTACCAAATTCCTGCATTGATGCTGCCAGGCATGACCATTGTCATTTCTCCGCTCATCTCGCTTATGAAAGATCAGGTGCATGCGCTGCAAGGGGCAGGCTGCACTGCGGCATTTTTGAACAGCTCGCTCAGCGGACAGGAGTATGCGCAGACGGCCGGGAAACTGCGCAGTGGAAAAATAAAGCTGCTCTACATTGCTCCTGAACGTTTGCAGCGCCTGGATTTATCAATGTTTGAAAAAGAAGGATCGGTTGCAGAAATAACGCCCTTAATTGTGATTGACGAGGCGCATTGCGTATCGCAGTGGGGGCATGATTTTCGGACAAGTTATTTGGAGATTGCTGATTTTATAAAAAAAATACGGCCGCGCCCTGTCACAGCGGCTTTTACGGCAACGGCAACGCCAAAAGTAAAAGAAGACATCTGCCGGCTGCTGGGTTTGAAGAACCCTGTTTCCCTGTGTACCGGCTTTGACAGGCCCAATCTTTATTTTGAGGTTCAAAAACCGGAAAACAAAAAAGCTGCGCTGCTTGCCTGCCTTGAAAAACAGAAAAAAACAAGCGGCATTGTGTACTGCGCAACCCGCAAGGCTGTTGATGAATTGTATGAATTTTTGCCGAGCCGCGGTTTTTCGGTCAGCCGTTACCATGCCGGCCTTGAAGATTCTGAACGCCGCCAAAACCAGGATGATTTTATTTATGACCGAAAGCCAATAATGATTGCAACTAACGCATTCGGCATGGGCATTGACAAGTCAAATGTAAGTTATGTAATCCACTATAACATGCCAAAAAACATCGAAAGTTATTATCAAGAGGCAGGCCGTGCCGGAAGGGATGGAACTCCGGCTGACTGCATTCTTCTGTACTCAGGGCGGGATGTGCGCATTAACGAATATCTTATCAGCCACAGCGATGAGGATGAGGGCGATCCGGCATTGAAGGAACATTACCGCGATCTGCTTAAACTTATGACATTTTATTCAACGGGAAACGAATGCCTGCGCCACCGCCTGCTTGCATATTTTGGCGAGAACCCGCCTGCTTTCTGCGGCAATTGTTCAAACTGCCTTGGTGAATACGAAGAAATTGATGTTACCCTGGAAGCGCGGAAGATCATTTCCTGCGTGTACCGGCTTAAACAGCGCGGCAGAAATTTTGGCAAAACTATGATCATAGAAATACTGAGGGGCAGCAGGAACGAAAAAATAAGGAATTGCAATCTGGACAGNCTGAGCGTCTGGGGCATCATGAAAGAAACAAAGGCCCGCGACATCCGCAGCATTCTTGATCTGTTGATAGACGAAGGCATTCTGGCAATTGAAGGAGATGAATACCCGGTGGCAGTTCTCGGCCGCGGTTTTGAAGAAGTATTGAAGGAAAAACGGCGGATACGTATGCAGCTTCCCAAAGAAAAAAGACATAAGCTAAACGAAGAAAACCTACGGAACGAAAACAGTGCATCCCCAAGCACAGAATTTACCCAAGCGGATCATGCCCTTTTTGAAAAGCTTAAAGAGCTGCGCCGGGAACTGGCAGAAAAAGAAGGAGTCCCCGCTTACATTGTTTTTTCCGATGCCAGCCTGCGGGATATGTGCCTGAAAAAACCGCTTTCATTGACCGATTTTGCTGATGTAAACGGCGTTGGCACGGTAAAATTGGAAAAATACGGTGAAATATTTACAGGGTTCCTTCAAAATTATTTGCAGGATAGAAACAGGAATGGCTTGAAGCTATAACTTCGAACCGTTAATAAAGGTTTATTGTTATCAAGCCACCCGCCCAGAGATGCAGCCGTATGGCTGTAAATAAAAAAAACTAACACGGCGTGACGCACAGTAAAAGCTAACAAGATGAATAAATGCGCTCAGAATTTATTCTGAGCGTGCGTCCGTAGCCTGTGCCACGAACCAACTCTTTGGTAACTTTTTGTACAGGGGGAAGGGGAAGGGGAAAGGGGTTAGTTATCGTTATTAGAAAGACTTGCGTTCTCAAAACTCAATGATAATGAACAAAAATACTATCCCCTAACCACTAACCCCTAACCCCTTTATTCAAGTTAGAGACAAGTGATTTTATAAATTATTTTTATTCCCTGCTATTCAGCGCCGGTGTCGCCCTTCGACCTGATAAAAGCAGCCATGCGGAAATCATCGCCTTTAATGTGATTAAGCAGCCAGTTGCCAATGGCTGTTGTAACAGTCGCTATCAATTCTGCGGTTGGCCCTTCTTTCTGAAGGCGCATTGTTAATTCCTGCACAGTAACTTTAAATTCATCATGGTAACGCCGGTGAATTTGATAATCAGGATAATTGTATTCCAACTGAAGCTTTTCTTCTGTGGCAAAATGCATAACCGTGTAACCGGTCAGAAACTCAAGGGTTTTAAAAATAGTTTCTTCACCTTTGCCTTGTTGGGAGGCTTCAATAATGTCATTAAGCGCAGCTATAAGCTGTTTGTGCTGATTATCAATTTTAAGATGACCGGTCTCCAGAGCTGAATCCCATTTATAAGCCATTTTTCATTCCTCCATTATTTAGATATAATGTATTAGGGTTGTTTGGCAGCTTCCGAGTTGCCAAACAAGCCCATTATTCAATCGGCGGGAAAAATCCGCTGATGTCTCTTCCTGAACGTTCCAGTAAATATACTTCAACTTCTACAGGCATCCAGTTTCTGCCGAAATCAGAAGGAAGGTTGGACTGATAACTAAATGAATACAGCCCCGACGGAACCTTTGCAATGCCCTCGATAATTTCCCTTATTCCCTCGGGGCGGTACAGCGGCAGCGCCACGCCTCCTGTTTCGCGGCAAAGGTAACGAATGTCTTCACAAACAGCGCCCCCCCCGACAATAACGGCATTAAAAATTATTGCATTGTTTGCAAGATACGAGGCCATTTCAGAAAGGCTGTACTGTTCAAAGGCCATTTCTCCCATTTCGCCTGAACCGACAAACACCACCGAACGCTTTTTTTCGTTGGGAAGTAAATCAGTGGCAGAAAGCCGCAGGCCAAGATCAAAACGCCAGCGGTTGCTGTAACTTGCAGGATTGCCCCTGGCGGCATTTGCCGTTGATCTTTCATGCTCTTCGCGCTGGGGCTGTTCGCCCGCAGAAATTACCGAGACAATGCTTCCCCGGTCTTTAAGCGCTGCGGCTATATCACTGGCAGCCTGCGCAAAATCATCTTTATACCCATTTGTCTGACTGGAACGTTCAAATAAAATTGACACATCGGAATACGCTGAACGGTATGCAGGTACATAGAACACCTGATTGCTTACCTGGCGGCCTTTTTCGCTTATTAAAAAATTTAATTCTTCTAGCCCGACAATGGGCCGGCGCAGCCTGTCCTCTACCAGTATTTCCAATGTTACCTGCGGGAAGCGGTCGGCAACAACTCGTTCAATTTGCACAAAAAGGCCGGATGTTAGGTCGTCAAAGCGGGTAAGCACCGAAACTTCTCCGGCATCAAAATTTGCCGCAAGCACATTGCCGTTGGCATCCATGCCGGCGCTGACAATGCGGGATTTAGCGTTGCCTGCAACGCCAAGCTGACGGATAATGGCTGAATCAACATCTATCTGCAACACGCGTTTTGAATCCGCTACAAGAAGGCTTCCGTCAGAAAGGAACCTAAGGCTTTCCGGCCCCAAAAGGCCGCCGGTAAGAATTCCCAGATAATGGCCGTTGGGATCAAACATATAAATTTCTTTGGCAGCAGAGTCAGCGGCATAGATGCAGCCATTCCAGGCAGCAATTCCTGTCGGTGAAAGAAAGCCGGGAAATTCCATGCTTTTTTGGCCGAAAGAAACAATAAATTCCCCGTCCGGGTTAAATTTTGATATCCGCTGGTTTCCGTAATCAACCACATAGAGATAGCCTTCTTCGTCAAAAGCCATGTTTTGCGGACCGACAAATTTTCCCTGCCCTATGCCTTTAGAACCAATATAGGCCAGCCAGTTGCCGTCCGCATCCAGAATGCTTACCCTTCCGCCCCGGAATTCAGAAACATAGATTCTGCCGTCCGGTCCGCGCACTATGTCATAGGGCCGGTCAAAACCGTTAATCGGGCCCCGTTTGCGGTCTTTTATTATTCCGTTCACATCGATTCTGACAATTTCATTGCTGCCAAAAGCGGCCACCCATGCGGAACCGTCATTATGAGGAAGAATTCCCGTTGGCTGGCGGTACATGGTAATATCCTTGTAGCTGCCCGGATAACGCCCCGATTCTATGTAACGCACATTGTCATCGGCAATGGGAAGAAGCATGCGGCGGTTGTTTACCGTCTGTATGCGGTTGCCGGTTATCATTCCGTTTTCCGTGCCGCTGCCGTAAGCGTCCGCGGCCGCCCTCCATTGGCGCAGGGCAGTGTTTTCAAAACCGGAACGGTAATACGCTTTGCCCAGCCAATCCATAATAATCGCCTCACCGTTTCTGAAAGAAAGAGCCCGTTCAAAAGACAGTATCGCTTCGTTAAACGCATAACGGTTGTAGGCATGAATGCCGATTCGGAATTCTTCGGCGGCATTCATTGCCATGATGTCGTCGCCCCCGGTAATGTAAGCGCTGGGCGAACTGTCGCTTTGTGCGGCTGCAAGCAGCGGCACAATCAGGAAAAAAGCAGAAAAACCGAATTTTGTCACTCTATCCCTCCGTAACTATCCTGAAATGATTTTTTATCTCTTTTTCATGCGGAGCTGCATCCAAAGCCTGTTTAAGCCAGTTACGCGCCTGGGCAGTTTCTCCGCATTTATAAAAAGCCCAGCCTAATGAATCCAGATATGCGGCATTGCGCGGCTGTATTTCTACCGCTTTACGGCAAAACTGCAATCCTCTTGTTCTGTCAATTCCGGTATCGGCAAGTATATACCCTATGCTGTTAAGCGCTGTCGCATTGCCATTGTCCAGGCTAAGGCTTTTTTCATACAATGTAATGGCTTGTTTATAGCGTTTCTGAATATACGCGGAAAAGGCCAGGGAGTTGTACAGTGCAGTGGATTCAAACCCGTTGTTCAAAAGACGGGTCAATTCAAATTCAGCCATTCTCGACCGGTTGGTAATAAGGTAAATATATGCTATTGCCATACGGCACTGGTATGAACGCAATGCATCACTGCCTGTAGTAATTACCTGTTCAAGATATAAAATTGCATCGTCATACTGCGCCAATTTTGTGCAGCATAAGCCGTTATAATAGGCAAGTTCCGCTTGTTCCTCTGCGGTAAAACTGTCTGCCTTTATTTGGGAAAATTCTTTTTGGGCATGTTCCCAGCGTTTTATTCGGAACAGCCTCAGTCCTTCTTTTAAATGCTTGTTCTCAAATAATTTATGCTTTTTTGACAGCCCTGCTGCTTTGCCTGCCTCCGGTTTTTTATTCACCGGTTTAATATCAATAATTGTTTCCAGATCATCATCTAAAAACCGAAATTTGCTTTTTTCGTTCATAACCGGTTTTTCTTTATAAACACCGCCATTATTTGTTTTTTCTCCCGTCATTAAACCCCTCCGTTCTTTACGACAGACTCGAACAGTACCGGATGAATATAAATTTCGCTCAGCGAAGCGCATTGTTCTCCCACTGCTTCATAATCAGAGCCTTTTTCCGGTTTAGCTTTCGATTGCCTTGATTGTGTAAAGCAATACCGGAAATTATCCGGCGCATGAAATATTTCCACACTGTCATTATAATACCGCAAAGAAGGAAAAGCGTGAAGCAGTGTAAGCTGTTTTTTCCCAATATTCGGTATATTTACATTGATAAAAACGCCCGGTTTCCAGTAGGCAAGCATTTTTTCTAGGTTTTCTGCTGAAAAACTAACTGCTGCTTCCCAATTCCAGGGTTCGCTCCCCGCCAGAGAAAGGGCCAAAGACGGGATGCCGCTTAGGGCTCCCTGCCTTGCTGCCGCAGCCGTGCCGGAATATACTATGTCTGTTCCCAAATTTGCCCCGCAATTAATACCGGAAATGATAACATCAAAAGGCGGCGCAGAATCTTTTTCTGTTCTGCAAAATTCATGAAATCTGCCCTTTAAAGCAAGTATCACGCAGTCAACCGGCGTGCCTTCGCATGACCATGTATTACTATCAATTTCGGCAAGTTTGCAGGGTTTACTTAGAAATGTAACAGAATGTGAAACGCCTGATTGGTCGGAAGCAGGGGCCACAATTAAAACACTGTGCCCAATTGCCCTAAATTTATCCGCAAGCAGCCTAAGGCCAGGCGAGCTTATTCCGTCATCATTAGTCAACAATAATCTCATCTTTTTTTCCCGGAAATTACACGGCTTCCTGCGGCAAGTTTTACTTCATAAATTGCCGGATGAAACCCAAAAATTTTTTCATACTCTTCAATTTTTTTTCGGTATTCGCCGGCTGCTTCATTTTTTACAATTGCATAAGTGCAGCCCCCAAAGCCTTGCCCGGTCATCCTTGATCCGTAAGTACCTTCAGTTTCCTGCGCCCGTTTGACAATCCAGTCAACTTCCGGGCAGCTCAGTTCAAATAAATCCCTTAGGCTTTCGTGCGAATGAAAAATTGAACGGGAAAAACCCGGCAGGTCTGTATGTTCAAGGCAATCTTTTGCATCTAATACCCTGCGGATTTCCTGCACAATATGCAAACTTCTGCGGCGGATTTCTTCCGGAAGATTTCCCATAGATTCCATAATGTCGGCTTCGGCAAAATCCCTGAAGTTAGAGCCTGTCCTTTCGTTGGACAGTATTTCCAGCGCTGATTTTAATTCTTCCCTGCGGGCAGCCAATTCGCCCTCTATTCCAAAACGGGGAACTCTTGAATCTATTAAGATAAATTTACAGCGCAAGAACGGAGATTTAATTCTGTCTACAGAAAGGCCTGCTTCGTCAATGACAAGAAACTGGTTTTTTTTTGCGCAGAGGCTGGTTATATAATCAGCCAGGCATGAATTCCTCCCAAACACCATCAAATGAGACTGAGCCAGCCGGCGGGCTAATTCGAGATCGGGTATCTTGGCATGGAAAAAATCCCGCAAGGCAACTGCAGCAGCAACCTCTATGGCCGAAGACGAAGCCAGGCCGATATGCTGAGGAATATTGCCGGAAAAGGTAAAATTCATCCCTTTTACCGGAAATTCCATCTCTTTAAATATAAAAAGAGCTGTTTTTATATAATTTGCCCAACGGTCCTCCCGCTTGTATTTTAAATTCACCACTGTAGCCCGTTTGCGTTCTCCTATATCTGCCGCATAAAAACGCAGCGAATTATCTTTTCTTGGGCTAACTGCCGCATATATACATCGGTCTATCGCTGCAGAAAGGAACAAACCGGCACTTGGGTTGCAATGCCCGCCTAAAAAATGAATGCTGCCCGGCGCCTCAACGCAAATTACCGCCTCTTTTGAATTTGCAAGAGCCGGCTTTTTACTTAGGGATTCGTCTTTTCTACGGCCTGCATCGAATTCGTATTCTTTGCAGTGGATGAGACCGATGTCCAACATTTTCTATAAATTCCTCGTTTGTTTTAGCTTTCAAAGAAAAGTTTAATTGATAATGCTAGTAAATTCAAGAAAAAATTGAAAAAAAAGTGAACCATCTACAAGGTAACTTTTGAAGCTGTAGTTAAAAGGCCACGGATTTACACGGATTATCACGGATTATTTTTAAATTTTAATTCTTAAAAGCCTCCC
>WRNF01000057.1 GCA_009776715.1 Treponema sp.
CAAATACCGTATTCGCTGCCGTTGCCGTTTTGGAAACCCCATTTGTCCAGGTTTACCCCTCCTGCGGTATGATTTGCCCCGCTTGTATCAAATTTATCCGAGAAAGAAGTGATCGATTCATCATAATCTTTGGAAAAATAGTCAACGGCAGGACCGTTATAAACAAAGGTACAACTTACCGTTACATTCTCTGCGGGCATAACAAAAGTAAAGCGTTTATTGCCCTGCGCATCATCGCTTATGGCAGTTAATTCCACAGCGCCGTTGTTTATTTTTAGCGAACTTTCAATATATTCATAGTTATTGTTTGGCTTTAGGGTAAGCGTAACAACAGCATTTTCAGCAGCTTCAGCAAGATCAGGTGTTACCGTTCCAGATTTAATACCGGCGGTATTTATAGGATAATATACCGGCGTGGGATCATAAAAAGCACAAACAATGTTTACATCTTCTGCAGGCATTGTAAAAAGAAACCATAACTCACCGTCTAATTCTCCTGCAAAGTTAATGCCCTCCTCAGAACCGTTTACCTTTAACGAAGATTCCTGATACGCATAACCTTCATGGGCTTTTATGCAAATTGCCACAAGAGAGCCTGCTTTTGAAGAAATAGGCGAGGTATATACCGTTCCATTGCTGATGGAGGGTGACACGGTAATGACATAAGACTGCTGCGGTTGTACCTCAATTTCTTCAAATGAACACTTGACAGTAACAATTTCGCCGGGCATAAGGAAGTTAAACCTTAGAAACCCTTCCGCATCATCGGCAATGGCAGTAAGTGTAACAGAGCCGTCATTTACTTTAAGCGAACCCGCTGTATATTCAAAATTTTCATTAGGCTTGACGGTCAATGTAACTGTATCGCCTAACGCCGCTTCCGAAACGCTGCTTGCCACTGTTCCGTTTTGCATTGCCGCCAGATTAACCGCATATACAATTGCAGGTTTTAATTCAAAATCGCAGATAACGGTAATATCATCCCCNGGCATGATGAAGCTGTACTGTTTATAACCGTCAGCGTCTGCGCCGGCATCGTTTAGGTTTCCTTCAAGGCCGATTACCGCAAGTGAATCCGGCGCTAGCCGGTAACCGGAATCCGGTATAACAGTCAAGATTATTGTTTTTCCCTGCTCTGCAGTTTCCGCGCTGGCAGAAACAACGCCGTTCGCAGACGGAACAATGTTAATTGTATACTTGTCCTTTGACTCTATGCTGTTGTCAGCAGAACAAGAGAACAAAAGAAAGGCCGCGCACAATGATAAAAAAACCATGGCGCTTTTAGTTGCTTTTTTCATAAGTTTCTCCTTGGAAAAAACCAATAAAGCGGTTCCGGCAAAAGTTCCAAAACCGCTTCAAAAAAATTATTACGCAGAAGGTAAAAGGTCCTGCGTATTATAATTAAAATTTACCCTTCGTGATTAGTCCAGGTGCCAGGATAAGCAGTTGGAACCGGCCAAGGGTCATTCTGCAAGGTATAGGCACGCACCCACTCTACCTCCAGCGTGTAATTAAGCGTTGTCAAATTATTGGCTATCCCGTTTGCAGGTTTAAAATCTCCGGAATCCAGGGCAAAGTTAATAATAAAGTGGAAGTCGTGGTTAAACGGAGGATAACCGTTAGTTGGATTGCCCGTAAAGCCATTTGCCGCATACCAGGGAGAAGGCCAGTAGCTGCCTGTGTTAGCTGTAATTGTTCTTGTTTTATACCCGTCAAGAAGGAAGGTCATTTCGGTAGGCGACCATAAGACCCCAAAAACATGCCAGTCCTCCCAGGTGCTGCCGTTAAGGAAGGTATGCGTAGAACCTTTCCAGTGAGACTGCCAGTCCGGCACTCCATTCCAGTCCGGTTTAATGTGCAATGTGGAACCTCCATGGGTTTTATCATTTCCAGTCATTTCCACAATGTCAATTTCGCCCGATTTCGGCCAGCCGCCGTAGGTGCTGTTTACCGGCATCATCCAGAAAGCAGGCCATGCGCCAATTCCGGCATTCATGCGGATTTTAGCTTCGAAACGTCCATAGGTCTGCCCGAACTTTTTACCGGCTCCGCCAGCCGGCTCGCCGTTTACATTTCCCTTTGAATTTGCAGTAACAATTTTGCCGGAAGTATAATTCATGCCGTTGTATCCTGTCTGATACTTTGCATTAATGGTTAAGATGCCGTCCACTACGGTGACATTCTCTGTCCTGTAAGACTGCCGTTCATTGTTGCCCCAGCCCCAATTGCCGTAATCAGAGCCGTTGCCGTTTTGGAAGCCCCATTTGTTCAGGTTTACCCCTCCTGCGGTATGATTTGCGCCGCTTGTATCAAATTTATCCGAGAAAGAAGTGAGCGATTCATCATAATTTTTAGAGAAATAGTCTGCTGCAGGGCCGTTGTACGCAAAGGTGCAGGTAACGGTAACATTTGCTGCGGGCATAGTAAAGGTAAAACGTTTATTGCCCTGCCCGTCATTTGTAATGGCAGTTGCAGCGACAGCTCCGCTGTTTATTTTCAGCGAGTCTGCAACATACTCATAGTTAGTATTTGCCTTTACCGTTAGCGTAACAAGCGTATTTGCCACAGCCTGATCTGCCGGATCAGAGCTTACTGTGCCGGAGCTTATGCCGCTTGTAGTAATGGTATAATAAACAGGCAAAGTGGAATCAAATGCGCATGTTATAGTAACATCCTCCGCAGGCATTGTAAATTTAAACCATAATTCATCGTCTGATTCTCCAATAAACACAATGCCGTCTGCAGAACCGTTTATTTTTAACGAAGATTCCTGGTAGGCATAATCGTTATTGGCTTTTACCGTAACGATCACCTCGTCGCCGGCTTTTGCTTTAAGGCTTGTATATACAGTTCCATGGCTGATGGATGAAGACACGGTAATATTATAAGACGGCAGCGGCGGTTCATCTGTTTTTTCAAAAGAACACTTTACTGTTACATTTTCGCCGGGCATAAGGAAGGTAAACCTTAGAAAGCCTTCCGCATCATCGGCAATGGCAGTAAGCGAAACAGTCCCGTCATTTACTTTGAGCGAAGCCGCTGTATATTCAAAATTTTCATTAGGCTTGACTGTCAGCGTAACCGTATCGCCTAACGCCGCTTCAGAAACACTGATTGCCACTGTTCCGTTTTGCATCGCTGCCAGATTAACCGTATAAAGGCCTTCCGGTATTAATTCAAAATTGCAGGAAATGCTTACATCATTGCCCGGCATAGTGAACGTATACCGTTTATACCCTTCCGCATCATCTGCAGCAGCAGACAAGGCGCCGTCAAAACCGGTTACCGTAAGAGATCCTGCAACAAGCCGGTAGCCTGCATCGGGTTTCACCGTAAGCGTCACTGTTTGGCCATTCGCCGCTGTTTCCGGATTAACAGTAACAGTGCCGTTTTGCATTGCTGCCAGATTAAAGGTAAATTTTCCCTCCGGTATCAATTCAAAATCGCTGGCAACAGTAACATCCTGGTTTGGCATAACGAAGCTGAACCGTTTGTTGCCTTCCGTGTCATCTGCAACTGCGGCGAGGCTGCCGTCTAATCCAATAACCACAAGCGAATCGGCGCTAAGCCGGTAGCCGGCATTGGGCTTCACCGTAAGAGTCACTGTTTGGCCTTTTGCCGCTGTTTCTGCGTCAGCGATAACAGCTCCGTTAGCAGCATTAATAAAATAAATGCTAAATTTGCCCTGTTTTTTTCCGGTATCACCGGACGGACAAGAGATCATCACCAATACTGTGCATAAACACAAGCCCAGCATTGCCAGTTTCATTGCTTTTTTCATCACTATCTCCCTAAAAAAATTTTTTATTTTTAAGCATTTGCGGCCCTGCCGGCGGCCCTGCCGACGGCAAAAGCCGCATATACTCAATAAATACTAATTATTATGGTTCGTTACCAAATTTGACGGCACCTTCCCAAAAATATGCCAGGGGTCTTTTTCCAGGGTGTAAACCCGTACCCAGTCAAAGTCCAGCGAAATAGGCAATGCGCTGTCCGGCGGCAAATTAGTTACGCCGTCAAAGGTTCCGCCCACCGCAAGGTTAAGGATAAAATAGAAATCCCTGTCAAAAGGAGAGGAGGCAGTTCCCCTGCCGTTGTACCAACTGTTGTGCCAATCAGTGCGTTTTAACCTTCGGAATTCGTATCCGTCAATGAGCATAATGAATTCTTCACTTGACCATATTATGCCATACACATGCCATTGCGTAAAATCGTTTCCATTCATAAAAGTTTGTTCTGAACCGAGGTAATAATGGCCGCCTGAAGCATTGACCCAATGCACCGTGCTGGATGCCCTGTTCGGGAGCCTTCCTTTCATTTCCATAATATCTATTTCGCCGGAACGCGGCCATCCGCCGTAAGAGCCATCCTTTGGCATCATCCAGAAAGCAGGCCACATTCCCAGGGCTGCTTTGGACATGCGTATTTTTGCTTCAAAGCGTCCGTAGGTTTGCGAAAATTTATGGGTGGTGTTGTTGCCAGAAGTTACCATTTTACCGGAAGTGTATGCTTTTCCCTTACTTGATTGTTTCTTTGCGGTAAGGTGCAGCATTCCGTCCGAAACAGTTACATTGGCAGGATCGTAGTATTGGGCTTCGCTGTTTCCCCCTCCGCTGTTGTCGTTTAGGGCCGACCATTTTGAAGTATTAAGCGCGGTTCCTTCAAATTTGTCGTAAAAAGAACACAAAGAGGCATCAAAATTATTGTCAAAATATTGAATTTCAGGATCTTCTCCCAGAATAAATGTTACGGTAACAAAAACATCATCATCGGGCATAATAAAGCTACGGACGTTTGCTTCCTGCCTGGTAATATCCACACTTTGCCCGCCTGCAGTTTTAACGGTAACATTATTCGTTGAATAACCCTCGTTGGGAGTTAAAAAAACAGTAACGGTATCCTTTGCATTAGCAACATACTCGTCAATTACTGCCTCGCCGTTCAGAATTGGCTGCTGAAGAAGGACTGCATACAACGCTAACACCTCAAATTCTGCATAAATTATAACATTGCCTTCCGGCATATTGAAGACGCGTGTAGTGCCGGTACCGGAAACTCCCCATTTTTTTTCAATGCCTTCTGCATTAGTATAGACCAGGGAAAAAGATTTTAAAACGCAGCGGGCATCCGGCACTACGCTTAAGGTAATAAAATCACCCCTTTTTGCAACTGTTAAACCGCCCTGCACAATAACGCTTCCGTGCGCAATGGAGCTGTTAATGACAATGCTGTAATAGCCTTCAGGAATCAAGGGCGGATCCGAAGGCTTCACAACAGAAACGCTTTCCTTAAACACCGCAACTATGGTTACATTAGACTGCGGCATGGTAAAAGATGCGGTATTGCCTTTGATTACAGGAAAAATTATATCCCCGTCAGAGGGCAAAACCGTAATTGACTGCACAGCGTAACCTTCGGCTGCAGTTATATGCAATGTTACCTCGCTGCCGGACTTTGCTTCATCGACGCTGTCCTGCACTGTTATGCTGCCGTTTTCCATTGATGAATTGATGTTAATGCTGAAGATTCCGCCTTGCCCCTTATTTTTTTCAGGGCTGCTAATATTCGCCTGGCAACTGTTAAAAACGGCAATAGCGCTAATTATTAAAAAAAATACTGCAATATTATTTTTCATATAATTTTCCTTAAATAAATAAGGCCTGCCCCTTAAAGCAAAACTTTAGGGACAGGCGTTTCAACCTTTAGTTATTAAAACTCCTGCTTGGGTGCGTTCCAAAGTTTGCAGGCCAGGGATCATTTGCCAGCGTATACGCCCGTACCCAGTCTATTTCCAGCGACATGGGCAATGCGCTGTCCGGCGGCGTGTATAAAAACGAAACCGCAGGCGGCCAATTCCCGTATCCTGGTTTTACGTCATAATTGCCGCCAATTGCCAGGTTAAGGATAATAAAGAAATTTTTGTCAAAGGGCGCGGACGAAGATGCATTGCCTTTATCTACCGCATTGCTGCCTCTCCAGTCGGCACGCGGTATGTTCTTATGCTGCAAGCCGTCTATAAGGAATATTATATTATCCGCTGACCACACCACAGAATAAACATGCCAGTCGGTAATTCTGCCGTTATTTGCAAAATTATAATCTGCCCCCCGGTAATGATGTCCCCAATCTTTTTGCATATGAAGGGTACTGGATGCTTCAAGAGGCAGCCTTCCCTTTTGTTCCATAATGTCTATTTCGCCTGAATTGGGCCAGCCGCCGTAAGTGGTGGTTACAGGCATCATCCAGAACGCAGGCCACATTCCCTCTGCTTCGCCTGTCATGCGGATTCTTGCTTCAAAACGGCCGTAGGTTTGCGAAAATTTATTGCCGCTGCCGCCGTTTGCAGTGTCTCCGTTGGCTGTTACCAGTTTGCCGGAAGTGTAACCGTTATACCCGCTTCCGCTTCTTTTTGCGGTAAGTTTTAAGGTTCCGTCAGAAACCGTTACGTTGGCTGTCTCATACGATTGCGCCTCGTTGTTTCCCCAGCCCCATTCGCCGCGGCCGTTTTGGTGCGACCATTTTGTATAATCAAGGGCAGTTCCGTCAAATTTGTCAAAGAAAGAACATAAACTGCTGTCAAAATCATTGGAGAAATATGCGGCGAGAGGATCGCTGCCGCTCATAAATACGGCATTAACAACAACACCTGCAGCCGGCATTGCAAAACTGCGGGTTGATGCATTTTCATAAGTCAGGCTAACCGATGTTGCGCCTGCCTTTACATCAACCGTGCTTAAAAAATATCCGGTATCCGGCGTAGCGGTAAGGGTAACCTTTTCCCCCTGTATCGCTGTAATTTTATCCGCAGTAACAGTTCCGCCGGTAAAATTACCCACCGTTATTGCATATTCAGCCACCTTTTCAAATACCGCCGTAATGGTAACATTGTCCGACGGCATGCTAAATGTACGGGTACTGCCGCTGCCCATTAGCGGGGTAGTAACCCCCGAATCCCGCTGGGCGCCAATGGATTTTAAAGCACAGCCGGCATTCGGCGTTATGTTCAGCGTTATTATGTCGCCAGGAGCTGCGGAACTAAGACCGCCCTGCACAGTAACCGTCCCATTGGTTTGGGGCCCCTTGATAATAATGCTGTACTCTCCCGGCTGCGGCGGTTTAGGCGTAGTGCCGCCATCGTCTTCTTTGAACTGGGCGCTAATAACGACATTAGCCGCCGGCATGGTAAAAGATGCGGTATTGCCGTTTATGGCAACTGTCACATTATCTCCAATCCCGGGAATAACGTTAATTGTGTCAATGACATAGCCGCTTGCAGGCGAAATGTTCAGCGTTACTGTGCTTCCCGATTCGGCCAGGCTTACCCCGCCCTGCACCGTAATGCTTCCGTTTTTAATTGACGTAAGAATTTCAATGTTGAAGGGGCCCTTGTCCTCTTCTCCGCCGTTTTTTGTGCTGTTATTGGGACACGAGAAAAAAAACAGTACCGTAAACATTAGCAAAACATTGAATGCTAAAACTGTCATTTTTTTTGTTGCTTTCATAAACCTCTCCTCCAAAAAATTTTTTCATTCGCGGCATTTTCAAAAACAGAAGTTAAAAATGCCCTGTTTTAGGAACTAAAAAGAGTCCCTATTACAAATATACTCCAAAAACACAAATTTTGGAAAATATTTTTATAAGCGGACAGGGCTTTTGAGGCCCTGCCCGCCTTTCCCTTAATCAGTTATTAACTGACAAAGAGACGGTTAAATTAATACTCCCATGCAATGATTGGAGTAATGTAAATGAAAACACCGTTCTCTTTACCGGCAATTAAGTAAGGATCAGCCGAGAAAGTTAAGAAATAACTTGTAACGTTGGTTAAACCCGATATTGTGATTTCTGCATCTAACCAAGTATCAAACGTCTGAAACGGTGGAAAACTAATTCCATATTCATCATCATCAAGCGCAAGTTTAAGAGAACCGCTTTGGAACATACCTCCTTCCGGAACGCTAATTAAATACTTAAATCTTATTTTCGTCATCCCGGTTAAGTTCCATGTTTTAACTCCATCATCTGTAGCAAGAGCAGAATCCCTGCCGAAAGTACCCTGATTTAAACCCCATTGTGGCGCTGGTCCATAATTAATATCCATTATACCTATGCAATTAACACCTTCATGATCAGTAATAGCTTTGTACCAGCCGACTCCGTGGTATCCCTGGTTATTTGTTCCGCCGTCACCCGGACCAGTAAGGTCTCCTGGATGATCTCCATCCCAATCATGTGTTACCGATCCTTTAGACAAACAATCTTCTATAATGACATAAAGTTTATCAAGGACTTCACCATTAACAGAACCTGTTTTTTCACTTGCTTTACCAAGATCAAATGTTACGCTAAAGCTATAGTTATCACCGGGAATCAAAGACTCAATATTAGATCCAGTAATTTTTGCGCCAGTTCCTGAATAGTTATAAGATACATCATGGAATCTTAAAAAGCCCAAATATGTTGTATCCAGATCGGTACTTGATGCGCCAATATTTTCAATAAATATAGGCACA
>WRNF01000058.1 GCA_009776715.1 Treponema sp.
CTGGGACTGGTTCGGCTCGGGATATTATTCGGAAAGCGACAACACCGTAGATCCCACGGGGCCGCTTTGGGGGACGGATCGGGTCAGGCGCGGCGGAAGCTGGAACAACGCTGTTGCCAATGTTCGAAACGTTATCCGCAGCAGCTTCCCCCCGACCAATGAAACATGGGTCATGGGATTCCGCGTTACCCGCGGTCCGTCAGAGATTTATTGACGAATGGAGCTATTGTTAATTGAAACCATGAGCGCGCCGCCGGTTAGGAGCCTGTCGGACTTGTAGAATTTTGCAGCAAATTGCCGCAAAATTCTACGATTCTCGGGCTCCTTACGGAGTTTGCAGAGAAAAAATGCTCAAACCGGTGTTTTTCGCATTTTTTTTCATCGGAATGGGCAAAGCCCGACAAACTCCTAGGGTAAATTTAACCGGCGGCGGCTTCCTGCCGATTACATTCTTTAATGGATACAAGGGAAAGGGGAATGAAATACATATGTTCAATGATTTGTGTAAGGTATAGTTGTTGGGCTCTCAAATGCAAAAAAACTCCTTGACGAATTAATATTTCGCAAGTATGGCCGGACATGGGATTCCGCAAGATGTAGAAATCAGCAATGCTGCGATACTCAATGCTTTGAAACTGACAAAGGGTAATTACATTTTAAAGGCAGGAGTCCTTCTTTTTCACCAGGCCCCGGATCAGTGGTGTTATGGTTCTTATGTGAAAATTGGCTACTTTGATAATGATGTAGACTTGCGGTATCAGGATGAAATAAACGGTCTGCTTATCAGTGGACTTGTTCGACAACCCGGTTGGTTGTCTCACAAGTCAGGCACTTTTTAAGGCAAAGCCTTAAAAAGTGCTGTTTTTCTAAGGATGTTGTTCAGAAACTGAAGTTTCCGAACAACTCTAGTATCGCCGATCGTGTGATGGATGTCATATACGCCAAATATTTCAAGGGTTGGATTCGCTACGAGGGTATTCAACGGATAGATAAATATCCTTTGCCTGATGCTGTTCTGCGTGAGGCTGTACTGAACGCTGTTGGAATTCCTACCTCCTAACTCCAATTTCCCCTCGGAGTGTATTTTACGGTTATTTTTTTCTCTTTTTGGGTATTACGATATAAAAACACCGGGTTAATAATCATAATCAGGAGGTAAATTTTAATTAGGGAACCTCTAAAAACAGCAATTGTTACGCCAATTATTCTTTGCTGAATAAAACCCAGCATTTTATTAGAAAAAATATCAAGATAATATATCAAATAGTAACAAAACTGTATCTTCACACTCCATTATTAGCTTTATTCTCACCATAATTATGCTTTAGCCTCCATTATGTAGGCATACCGGCTCAAGTTATATGTAAGATTCATAAGCCCTATCTGAAATTCTGCCCTCTTTATGCCTATCGACCGTATGAATAACCCGCCAAAATGATGAATTACAGCAAATACATGTTCAACCCTCGCTCGTATTCGTGACTTCACTGTATTATTCCTTTTCTGTGTTTTTGTAAGAGGACGATTCCGGTATCCCTTTTCATGTATCCGGTTCAGTGTGGTTTTTGCAATGCAGCTCTGTACTTCTTCTCCGGTGTATGCGCTATCTCCATATAACCTCTTGTCTTTTTCCTTCTCAACCAGATTTTTTAATTCTTGACTGTCATGTACTTCTGCACTGGTCGCTCGATATTTTGTTATGATTTTTGATTTCTTGTCTATTTTGATATGATTCTTATAACCAAAATGCCTTTCATTGTTTTTGGTTACCCAGCGGGCGTTTACGTCTTTTTGGGCTTTCTTGTGCCGGTTTTCTTCCTTCTTCCATTCTTCAGGAACTTTCCCCTCCTTTATTTCCTTATTTTCGTCTTTCGAATTCCGTTGCCGGGGGACATCCACAAAAGTAGCGTCGACAATGCTTCCGCTGCGTGTTATTATTCCTTTATCTTCCAGTTGTTTTACAAATCGGTAGAACACGGTGTCAAGTATATTCGCTTTATTCAGCTCCTCTCTAAAATGCCATATCGTTTTGGCATCCGGCACTGTGTCGTACAATTTAAGACCAAGAAAACGCTGGAAACTTAAACGGTCTTTTATCTGGAATTCGGTTTTATCATCAGCCATATTATACAATTTCTGCAGTATTAAGATTTTAAACATCATTACATAGTCAAAAGGTGGTCTCCCTCCTGGACCTTGTGTTTTTTTTTATGAGCCCTGGTCAAAATTCCCCGAAGGCTTTCCCAGTTCATGTACTTATTCAGTTTCTCTAATGGATCCCCAAGCCGACTTAATTCCTCTAAACGGTCATTTTCGTCAAAAAAGCCTTTCTGTTTCATGTAAATATTTTATCATAATAATTTTATTTTAGCTAGCAGTTTTTAGAGGTTCCCCAGTTAAATATTTGGAGATAGAATGGTACAAGAAAAAAAATGTTAACCTGGCATATAGAAATTTCTTTCAACATTATGCTGCAATTAATAGGTATAATATTGATCCAGAGAAATTCTTACAAATATTCTTTGATAGTCATAATACAAATATAAAATGAAAAAAATGGTACAAAAGAGGCAGTACTTCACATAACGAGACTTTCGGTTTTATCATTTAAATACAATGATTCTCCTCTCGCTAAATAATGAAAAAATATTAATTACATTATTTGCAATATAGATTTTTATTAATATTGTTGGTTTTTAGTGGTTCCCAATAACCATTATCGCTTTTTTAATCGTTTTTCTGCTGATTTTTTTTACTTTCTCAAGCACAAAAACGGTTTCAATAAGTACAGCCTCGGCAACAGCAAGGTTTTCATCGGAATCAACAAGAGCTGTTACCAATGCCGATTGTTCCGGTATGTAATCTAAAAGCCAGCGTAAAAGGCAGTTGGTATCAAGGCTCGGCCTAGCGTTCGCTGACATGGGCTTCCCATCCATCACCGGAATCCGATGTTACTGTCAGGGTCCCCTTTTCGGTCATTTCCTGCCGCAAAAGCAGCCTTATATCTTCAATTCCTTTAGACAAAAAAACAGCAGATTCGGTTTGGCTTTTTTGATTCATTGAAGGGAAACTTATTTCAATCCGCGCCTTTGCGCTTACAGGAATCGAGCGGGGCAATTCGAGGAATATTCGGTAATCAGGAGGAATTTCAACTGTTTGTTCTATGGTCATGGCTAAACCATACAGTAATACAGGAAAAAACACAAGAAAATAAATTGTGAAAAAGCAGATTTTCCTTATCCTTATGGCATTCCTGGTTCCATTCCTTTATGCCGCGCCAAAAAATTCCTTTACCGGGGAATGGGAAGGAAGTGTAGACGGCTATAATTTTACTACCATATTAATTCATTTCAATATGAAAATGTTTTGTAAATAATACAAAGGCGAAAATTTGTATGAATTATGAACCTACTGTGTATTGAAGGAAAATTAATAACCGCAACAGGACTGACTCCTTTGGAATTTGCGCTTGAAGTCTTAAAAAACAGAATATAATGGAAAACAGTACCTCAAGCGCATGGTATAGCTCGTTAGTCCGGAGTTGTTATAGTACTTTTCTATAACGGGTTTTCTTTCCTCCGTCAATAACCCGAATAGCACCCTTGTCTATCAATCCTCGTAAAAGTCGTACAGCCTTAGCCTGAGATATAGCAAGAGCAGTCTCCGCATCATTTCTGGTTATTTCGGCTTTCTTATCAAACAAGGCAATTATTTTTTCTTCATTCTCGGTAAAATAGGATGTTAAACCGGTTGTTTTATAGATTGAAGCATTTCTGTTTGGCAGAGTAATTTTGAACGCGTTGTTTGTTGTCTGTAATTCCGGTTTTTTTGCACAGTAGGCATAGCTGCGCATGATTTTTGGAATACCTGTGCCAAAGGCTTCTATCAGATGGAGCCGGTAAAATACATTGGCAAGATTTTCATTCCTGGGTACAGATAGGCCCAGCAGTATATCATCAAGAGACACGCCCTTTGGCAAGCCACCAATAGAAACGAACTCAATACGGTCATCAAAGACGCTGATAAGAGTACTGCTTGAAAAAGCATAATCCCGGTGAACCAGCGCATTAAGCAACGCTTCCCGTAAGGCATCCTCCGGGTAGTCCCGTTTTTCCAGGCGAGTGAGTCCTTTTATTTCTGCATGGGTACGATTGTGTATATCCAGGTGCTCGTAAACCTCACTGAGTTGCCTTAGCAGAGAACCGGAAAATTCCCGTCGATCTTTGAAAACCACTTTTTCAAGTCCCTCAAAGACAGCAAGTTTAACAGTGTGCACACATTGGTCGGAAAGTAAGATGCCCAAATTAGTATACACACCGTCAACAGTCTGCAAGTGAAGTGTTTTATACTGATTCGGACCAAAGGGAACATTTTCCATCTTAAAAAACTGCTCCGTTGCACTAAAGGTCAAATCCTGATTTAGAGAGCGTACTTTCTCGTACTGAGTTCCATCGGTCTCTTTTATCATGTTGAGGATAGCCGTCTCAGTGGCCGGAACCGATGCTGCCCCCTGGCGGACGTAAACTCCTTCGGGGCGTATACCTTTACCGGCTAAATAATAGGGACAGGCGGTTCCTTTTTGTACAGTCACAATTATTATGACGGATCTCCCTATTTTTTCTGTCTTGTAATCCACAAACATGGTAATGTCAGGTTTGATGGAGGAGCGTACTGTATTGGTTATTTGAAGCAGAACATCATCAGGATTGTCCACGCCGTATATCGACTTGTCATCATTGACGCCAATATAGAGTGTTCCCCCTGCAGTGTTGGCAAAGGCGATTAAAGCCTTTTTGATTTCCTCGGTATATTCCCGCTTGAATTCGGTGGTAAGGCCTTCTCCGGCTTCTATGTGTTTTATGTCAAATGCCATTGCTCACTCCTGCTTACTAATCATTCTAATCATTCTAATCATTCTAATCATTCGTGTCAAGATAAGTACGCAATTTAATTAAAATTTTTTATTCAACAAGTACCGTTATAATGTAGGGCCATAAAAAGCATAAGAATTCGTGTTCAGTCATGCATAATTTGCATGGCCCATGTCTGAAAGACAAAATCTTCTACAAAAAATCATTTATTCCCTTCGTCTTCCTGTTCTTTCAGGACCTTAATCAGTTTGATGGCCATGCGGCGGTTTTTGGGACTGAGTCTGTCGGCTATATCAACCAAAAGCCGGATATCCGGCTCTAAAGGAGGCTGGGTTTTTCCAGCCTTTCCTTCAGTTCCTGTAACAAGGTATTCCACAGATACCCCCAAAGCGCGGGCAATTTTAACTGCCGTCACGGCATTGGGAATGGAATTATGAGTATTCAGATAATTGTCCAGAGTATGCTTTTTAATGCCGGTTTTGGCGGACAGTTCCTTTACCAGAATACCGGAGTAAATCAGTTCCGATTTTAAATTTTCCTTAAACCCCATGAATTTTCAGATTAGCTAAAAATGAATAATTAGCCATTGACAGTATTCTTATTTAATGATAATTTTTACGATATGTATATTAGAATAATATGCTGATAGTATGTGAATTTACACAGTTCGGGAAAACCAAATGTCAGCATGGTTTTTTGGAGAATCGGGCATGAAAAACCGGGTATTTGCGTGTATTTTCGCATTATTTGCTGTAAGGGGCGGCTTTGACCTTTGGCGTTGTATTGAAAACAAATGATTCAACGCGCCGTTGGCGCATAAAAAGATGTTTGTTTAAGGATTAATAAAGGGGTTGAAATGAAAAAGCTGGTTATTTTGAGCGTGGTTATTCTATCGCTCGCTTTTGCCATGTGCGGAGACGAGTACGGGTCAGAGCAGAATGACGTTTTTGACAGGAGTTCTGTTTTAATAGGCATTGCTATGCCGGAAAATTATGTTAGATGGCCAAGAGACGGTGAAGAGATAAAAAACGCGGCTCTTGCGCTTGGCTATAAGGCAGTATTGGTAAATGCGGATGGCAGTCAGGATACGCAAAACGCCCAAATCAAATCATTAATTGATGAGGGGGCAAAGCTGATAATCGTGGCCAATATTGATTCCGGTATAAACCCTGCAATAACCGAGGCAAAAAAAGCCGGCGTAATAATAATTGCCTATGACCGCCTTATTCAAGGTACGGGCGATTACAATTATTACATTACTTTTAACAATTACGAAGTCGGTCAGATGCAGGGGCGGGCCATAATTGACGCTCTTGATTTGACTACACAGAAAAACATTGTTCTTTTTGCCGGCTCCCCGGCCGATAAAAACGCAGATTTTTTCTTTTCCGGCGCAATGGATGTATTGCAGCAGTATATTAATTCCGAAAAATTGAACGTATTGGGCGGGACGAGTTTATCCGAAGTCGGTATCCCGGGCTGGTCTCTAAATAACGCCGACTCCAGAATTAACGCTTTATTTGACGGTACAACGCCTATTCATGCGATATTAGCTCCAAATGATTCTTGTGCAAGGTACATCATTGGAAAGTACGAGGAAAAATATTCTTCCGGTCCGTTTCCCCTGGTTACCGGGCAGGACGCTGAATTTGATTCCGCCATGTTCATTAAAAACGGCAAGCAGCTTATGACGGTGTTCAAGAACACGAGCGCCCTGGCTGCAAACGCCGTAAAATTGGCCGACCAGCTGTTGGAACAGAAAACAGTCAGCATACCGGGAACCGTTTTGGCGGCAGGGAAATTGGCGGAAATGGGAGACACCGGGGTAAAGAAGGTAACAACCTTTCTGATGGAACCTGCGCTTATCAACAAGGATAATTTAGGGGATTTAATCGGCATTGGCTGGTTTACACAGGAACAGGAAGATCAATTGGAATAACGGCCTCTCGCCCGGCGGGATTGCATACGCGGGCTGCCTTTTACAAGCGCCCGCTTTCTTTAAGCCATTCCCGCCGCTTCAGTTTTGCGTTCAGCAGAAGAAGGGCAAAAATAAGGAGCGCGGTGTAAAAAAGGCTTGAACGGTAGCCCCAGGCGGGGCCGAAAATTTTGTTGGTGTAGCCGACAATGAACTGCACGGCGGCGTTAAGAAGGCCGCCTATTGCTATCATCGCGCTGGAAAAAACCGGCGCGTCCTTTCCGAAGCTGGCAACGGCGAGGGCCATCAGCGTGGGCCAGAGCAGGGCGACAAAAAAACCAAGCGCGGGAAGCACGTAGATTCCCCGCCTCCCCATAAAAAAACCGGCCGCAAAAACCGCCAGAATAATAAACGCGACGCCGAGGAGGGAGCGGATGTACCCTATCCTTTCGACAAGGGGGCCGCAGACCAGCCGGGAAAGGGTAAACACCAGGAAAAAAGCCGAAAGAAACGCGGCGCCTTCCGTGCCGGGGTTCAGGTTGTAAACGTCGCGGAAATACATCGGCCCCCAGTTGGAACTGTTCATCTCGATGGCGACGGCAAGGCCCAGGGTAACGGACATAAGCCATACCATGGGGGATTTCAGCGCGTCAAAAAAACTTTTGCGCCCGGTATCGCCGCCCGGGGTTTTCTGATCGGGGCCGTCCTCGGGGAAACGGGTAAATACCGACGGGATGAAAAAGATCAGGGCAAGGGGCAGGGAAAAAAGATAAACGTAGCGCCAGCCGAAATTTGCGTTATTCGCTATTAGACCGGCCGCTTTCGGGCCTATCATCGCCCCGATTCCGTAAAACGAATGGAGCAGGTTCATCAGCAGGGCGGTTTTGGCGACAAAGATCCTTGAGGCCAGGGCGTTTATCCCCACTTCAAAAAAGCCGAAACCGGCAAAGACCAGGAAAAGGGCCGAAGCGGCCGAAAAAAAGCCCGGCATGAAAAACACCGAAAAGAGGCCGAGGCAAAGGGCGGCGAAACCGAACAGGAACGAGGGCTTAATCCCGAAGCGGCCAAGGAATATTCCCGCTATGACGCTGAAACCAACATAGGCGACGGAAAGCATGGATACCATAAAGCCCTGCTGTTCCCACGTGGCGCCGAATTCTTCTTTAATAAGCGGGTAGGAAACGCCTTTGATGTTTTCGATGAGGCCGAAGACAAACATTGTTCCAAAAAGCAGAAAGAAAAGCAAAACACTCCGGGACTTTTTCACGTAACGCTCCCGTTCAGTTTTTCAGCGATGCGGCGTTTCAGGGCGTCCAGCCCGAAGCCGTTTTTGGCAGAGACCGCGAGGCTTTCGGGGTACCGCGCAAGCAGCGCCTTCGCCCGCGCCTGATCCTCCAGCCTGTCGATTTTATTCAAAACGGCGACAACCGGGACTTCTCCCGCCCCAAGTTCCTGGAGCACCGAAACGGTCGTCCGGAAACAGCTTTCCACGCCGGGATCCGAAGCGTCAAGGACGTGGACAATGAGGCTTGCGCGGGCAGCCTCCTCCAGCGTTGACCGGAAAGCCCTGATAAGGGAATGGGGCAGCCTCCTGATAAAGCCCACCGTGTCGGTAAGAAGGACGGGCGTGCCGGGAACCGGCTCAAAGCGGCGGGTGGCGGGATCCAGCGTAGCAAAGAGCTTGTCTTCAACCGGAACGGCCGAGCCTG
>WRNF01000059.1 GCA_009776715.1 Treponema sp.
ACAGCCCTTTCCGCACATGCCCTGCCTACGGCAAAGGTTCCCGGCAAATACTTCGGCATAGCCCGCTGCTTCCGCTATGACCGGGTTGATGCTACCCATCTTCCGGATTTTTATCAAACCGAAGGAATTGTGCTGGGAGAAAATGTGAACCTGCGCACACTTTTGGGTATACTGGAAATGTTTGCCACCGAAGTGGCTGGCGCAAAAGACGTAAAATATGTGCCAGGTTATTTCCCCTTTACCGAACCGTCAGTAGAAGTGCATATTAAACATCCTGTTCTGGGCTGGTTCGAACTTGGCGGTTCCGGCATTTTCCGCCCGGAAGTAACAGAAAGCCTGGGAGTGAATGTTCCGGTTGCCGCATGGGGCATAGGCATAGACCGCATGGCCCTTATGGCGCTTGGCCTTAACGACCTTAGGGATTTATTCAGCAGCGGCATTGAAGATGTTCGCCTAAGAAAAGTATCTGCAGAATAGCCCCACGCCGCTCCGCAGCGAAGCAACTCTTTGGTAACTTGTGCCGAATATTCAATATAACACGGATTAGCACAGATTTTCCACGGATTTACACAGATTATTTTAAATTTTAATTCTTAAAATCCGTGTAAATCCTCTTAATCCGTGAAAATCCGTGGCTATTGCATATATGGCTTAGCGGGAGGCCAAAATGAAGTTACAGGTAAGGGATCCGCTCTTGCAAACACCCGCTTTTTCGCATATACTGAAACTGCATGGAGGATATTATGCAATTTAACAATTTTGATTTGTGTGCCGCATACAAGCGGCTTTCTGAATATGCTGCGGACTGGAATTTTGATTTTAAGGCATCCCTTGATGCGGCCCGTGTTGAGCGGTGCAAAATACCAATGGCTGCGGGGCTAAACTATTTTTGGGCGGCAAAAGCAATTGACGAAAAAACAATACAATTGCTGCAGAACCTTTCCGATGAACAGGAATTAATTGCCAAATACAAGGCCCTTGTAAACGGAGAGATTTTCAATACCGGCGAAAAACGCAAGGTATTGCATCATCTGCTTAGGGGGGAACTGGGACAGCCGGTTATTGAAAACGGCATTAATATCGGGGAATTTTACCGCGGGGAACTAAAGCGGTTTTGCGCTTTTGCAGCAGCGGTACATGAGGGTACATTCAAGGGCAGTACCGGCAAGCCTTTTAATACAGCGGTTCAGATTGGCATTGGCGGTTCAGACCTGGGCCCCAGGGCGATGTATCTTGCTTTGGAGAATTGGGCCGCGGCGGAAGGCAAGAAAAAACTTGACGCGCGTTTTATATCTAATGTTGACCCGGATGATGCCGCGGCGGTAATGGCATCTGTCCCTCTTGAGCAGAGCCTTTTTGTGCTGGTTTCCAAAAGCGGCGTTACCCAGGAAACCCTTGCAAACGAACTTTTTGTGAAAGACAAACTGCAAAAAGCAGGACTGGACAGCGCTAAGCATATGGTTGCTGTTACCAGTTCTGCCAGTCCCCTTGCCCGCAATCCTGCATACCTCGATTCATTTTACATTGATGATTATATCGGCGGCCGTTACTCGTCATCATCGGCAGTGGGCGGATGCATACTGTCCCTTGCCTTTGGGGCAGATGCATTTAAGGAATTTCTTGCCGGGGCTGCAGAAGCAGACAGGCTGGCGCTGGAACCTGACATTCAAAAAAATGCAGCGCTTTTAGATGCGCTTATCGGTGTGTGGGAACGCAATTTTCTGGGGTATCCCTATACCGCAGTGCTGCCCTACAGCCAGGCCCTTTCCCGCTTCCCCGCCCATTTGCAGCAGTTGGACATGGAGTCCAACGGTAAAAAAGTTAACCGCGATGGGCAGCCGCTTGCGTATCAAACGGGGCCGGCAGTTTTTGGCGAACCGGGAACCAACGGGCAGCATTCGTTCTTTCAGCTTTTGCACCAGGGAACCAGCATTGTTCCCCTGCAATTTATCGGTTTTGCCGAAAGCCAATTGGGAGAAGATGTAATTGTTGACGGCTCTGCAAGCCAGGCCAAGCTCAACGCAAACCTTGCCGCGCAGATAGTTGCTTTTGCTAAAGGCCAAAGCGATGCCTCTAACCGGAACAAAGATTTCGCCGGAGGGCGCCCTTCCAGTTTAATTTACGGAAAACGGCTTGTTCCTGCTGCTCTTGGCAGCCTGCTTGCCCATTTTGAAAACAAGGTTATGTTTCAGGGTTTTGTCTGGAATATTAACAGTTTCGATCAGGAAGGCGTGCAGCTTGGCAAGATTCTTACAAAAAAAGTTCTTGCGGGCAATTCCGGCGATTCCGCCTTGGATGCATACAGCAAAATTTTCGGAATTTAAAAAAACGTAACTGTTCAGTTGTCTATGTGCGAGAAATAGTTTGACTGCCCACAACTGAATAATTAGTAAAATTGTAACAGGAGTTTTATTATGGTACAAAAATCGGTTATTTCGGCAGATAATAATTGGATTGAAAAAAAAATCAGAGAATTTCGCGGCTCGCCGGTGCAGCGCATTTGGGAAGAGTGGATGCTTATTACCGCGGGCAACATTCAGGCAGGCCCCGGAAATTGGAACACAATGACCGCATCATGGGGCGGTTTTGGCGAAGTGTGGAATAAGGATGCAGTGTTTATTTTTGTCCGCCCGGGAAGGCACACCAGGAGTTTTCTTGAAGCAAACTCGCTGTTTAGCCTTTCGTTTTTTGACAAAAAACACCGTAAAGCACTGGAAATATGCGGTGAAAAATCCGGCAAAGATTATAACAAGGCAATGGAAGCAGGCCTTACTCCTATTGTATTTGAAGGCAATGCAGGGCTGGATAGAATTGCCGGGGCAATAGCGTTTAAGGAAGCATCGGAAATTGTTATTTGCCGGAAAATTTACATGCAGGATATTAATCCAGAAAATTTTTTGGATTCAAAGCTGACGGATAATTATCCGCAGAAGGATTATCATCGAATGTATGTGGGAGAAGTGCTGGCATTGCTGTCGGCTAAATGAAAAATGTTAAAAGCAGCGTTTCCCGGTTCTTTTGATCCTCCAACCTTGGGGCATTTAGACATAATCCAGCGGGCGGCAAATGTTTTTGATGAACTTATTGTGGTCATCGCCGAAAACCCCCAAAAAAAGCACCTTTTTTCCGTTGAAGAAAGGGTCGCTATGGTTAAAGCGCTTACAGCAGATCTAAAAAACGTATCCACAACGGTCTGCGGTTCGCTGATGGTTAAATTTTTACAAGAGCGGAATATCAAACTGTTGGTGAGGGGAGTCCGTGGCATGGAGGATTTTTCATACGAATTTGAGCTTTCCATGATGAATAAAGCTTTGGACAGCAGCATTGAAACAATTTTTATGACAACAGACCCAAAATATCTTGTTTTGCGCTCATCGTCAATCAAGGAAATGGCTTCTTTCCACGGAAATGTATCCGGAATGGTTGCCCCGCTGGTAGCCAAAATGCTGGAAGAAAAGTTTTTATGCGGAATTTAACATTTTTATCTTGACAAAAATGCTGGTTTTTGTTATTTTAAATTAGAGAGAGGTTGAAAATGGCTGTACCTAGATACAAGACATCAAAAGCACGGACCCGCCGTCGGCGGTCCATCAACATGAAGCTTACTGCCCCAAATTTAGTTGAATGCAATGGCTGCGGCAACAAGGTCCTTTTGCATCATGTATGTCCAAAATGCGGATTTTACAGGGGAAAGCAAGTAATAGTACCGGATTCTAAAGTTTAAATTAGAGAGGAAGATATGGACGAATTATTTGAGAAAATGAAAAAACTCGTTGCCGAGAAACTGGAAGTCGATGAAGAAAAAATCACCATGGAAGCGTCATTTCGNCATGATCTTGGCGCTGACAGCCTGGATACGTATGAACTGGTGTATGCAATAGAAGAAGAAATGGGCATCCAAATTCCGGATGAAAAAGCCAATGAATTCGAAACAATCAAGGATGCATACGAATTTATCCTATCCCAGCAAAAATAGTTTTTTAGAATTTCCGGCGATAGATAAGGAAAGAAAAAAAAAACTAGCGGTTTTTCAAAAAACTGTAGGAATCAGGTTCAAAAACCAGGCACTTTTGAACCTGGCTTTTATTCATAGGTCAATGTCCAATGAAAAAGGAACTCGTTTAAACAATGAACGGCTTGAATTTCTGGGCGATTCTGTTTTGGGAGTTTCCTGCGCATCGTTGTTGTATGAAAAATATCCCGAAAAAGCCGAGGGCGAGCTTGCAAAAATAAAATCCGTTGTGGTAAGCGAGGATATCCTTTCCTCTGTTGCCATGTCCATACAGGTGGATACTATGCTGATACTGGGCAAAGGTGAAGAGCAGACAGGCGGACGCGGGAAAAAAGCAATTCTTGCCGATTCAATGGAAGCTCTAATCGGAGCGCTGTATCTTGATTCCGGTTTTTTGCCGGCATTCAAATTTGTTAGCCGGTATTTTTCTCCCGAGATTGATCGTTTTACAGAAAAGAATTATCACCGGGATTATAAATCATTGCTGCAGGAAGTATGCCAGCACAATTACCGTATTTTGCCTCAATACCGGCTAACTAAACGTTCTGGTCCTGAACATGATAATATTTTTTGGATAGAAGTAAGCATAGGCGATGCGGTATACGGCCCAGGCATTGGCAAAAATAAAAAAAGCGCTGAACAAGAAGCCGCAAAACTGGCATTTCAGGATATCGAAAGCAAAATGAAAATTTAAAAAGCTTCTGGCGGCTAATGAAATTAAAAGAAAGACTATCCCCCGCACTGCCCCCTGCGGCGAACCATCTTTGTGGTAACTTATTTCGAATATTCCTCACGCAGAGGACGCAGAGAAGGGTATAACAATTAGAAGGCAAAGCGGCTTTCAGCATACATAAAAAAAATGACTAAATCAAGCGGAATTTTATTATGAAATTCGTGATCTTTCATATCATTGGCTCTGCATCTCCGCGTCTCTTCGAGCGACCTTTTCCTACAAACCCGACTGACATGTGTTCATAAAGTGTGGTAAAATAACATAACATGGCAGGTTATAGCAATATTCATAAGTACAAACGCCCGCCGTTAGATGAATATTGGGACTATATCATAAACCGCAGGGATTTATTAGTTCCGCAGGACATTCGTGAACGCAAAGGCTCTTTTTTTACGCCCAGGCAATGGGTTGAACTTTCGCAAAAATATATCGGCGATGCGTTAGGCGATGACTGGCAGAACGAATATGTTATTTGGGATTGCGCCGCAGGGACTGGAAATTTATTGGCAGGGCTTACCAATAAGTATAACATTTGGGCTTCCACGCTTGACAAAGCCGATGTTGATGTAATACACGACCGTATAAAAAACGGCGCAAATTTGCTTGGAAGCCATGTATTCCAGTTTGATTTTTTGAATGACAGTTTTGACAAACTGCCGAAATCGTTGTTAGCAATTATTAACAATGAAAAAAGAAGAAAAAAATTAATTATTTATATAAATCCCCCGTATGCTGAACATGGAAGCACAATATCCAAAAAACATAAAACGGGTGTATCCATGGGAAATGCTGTTTTAGAAAAGTATGGGAGTAGTTTTGGGCCTTCTTCCAGAGAGCTTTACGCACAATTTATTATAAGGTTTTACAAAGAAATTTATGGGTGTAAAATAGGCATATTTTCAAAGTTAAAACACTTACAGGCAAATAATTTTAAGCAATTTAGATTATCATACAAAGCAAAATACATTAAAGGTTTTTTAGTACCTGCCAGTACTTTTGATAATGTAAAGGGTAACTTTCCGATAGCGTTTCAAATTTGGGATACCTTTAAAAATAGTAAAAATAATATGGTGCGGTTTGATATTTATGATGCAGATGGTAATTTTATTGCAAAAAAAACTATAATTAATACAGATAACGCTTTCCCAATTACTAAATGGATTAAAGAATATGAAAAAAAATCATTACATAAACCAAGTGATACAATAGGATTGTTAAATGGCGGTAGAACAGATTTTCAAAACCAAAATCTTGTTTTCTTAGTAAACAGTAAGCACCCTGTCTCTGATATGGCAGGTTATTACAATGTCTATAAAGATAACTTACGGCATACATGTATATATATTTCTGTTAGAAAATGTATTAAATCGGATTGGATAAATGACCGCGACCAGTTTTTGTATCCCAATGACGGCTGGAAAGATGATACCGAATTTCAAAATGATTGTTTGGCTTATACTTTATTTACTAATAACATTCAATCAAAGTACGGAGTAAACCACTGGATACCTTTTACCGAAGAAGAAGTTAATGCCCGCAGTAATTTTGACAGCCATTTTATGACAAGTTTTATCGGCGGAAAAATAATACAAAACGGATATTCTGATTTATTTTTTGACAGTAATAAAAAATACAAGCCATTAAAATTTTCTTCCGAAGCAAAATCTGTATTCAAAGACGGCAAAAAATTATGGCAGTACTACCATGCCCAGCCTTCTGTCAATGTAAATGCTTCTCTTTATGACATTCGGGAATATTTTCAAGGCAGGGATAGTAGCGGGAAAATGAACAACAAAAGCGGCGATGATGCCTATACTGCCTTAATTGGCGATCTGCGTTCTGCCCTGAAAATACTGGCAGAAAAAATCCAGCCTAAGGTGTATGAATATGGGTTTTTGCTTAAATAAACTCTACTGCAAATAAATTGTACGCGGCAAGTTTGCCTCATCCGAGCCTCACAGTAAAACGCTAGGAGCCTGTCGGACTTTGTCCTTTTCTATAAAAAAATGCGAAAAAAAGCAGGCTTACAGCAATTGCAGTAAATTTGCAAGAGTCCATTTTAATCGCCCTTGACACAATATTTTAAATTTGGTATAAAGGAAAAAAGACATATGGAGGAAATGATTGGAACAACAACTTCAAAATCTGGAGTAATTATTTTAGAAAATTTTAGGAAAATTTAATAATCTCTAAATATGACAATCAATTGTTTAATATGCATGCTGAAAAAATGAATAAAATGTGCAGTGAAAACAGTGAAGATGTTTTAACATGGAATGTTTTTAAATCATTGTCACAAATAGATTCAAAGATATGGTTGCCAAATATTTTTTCAAAAGCATTTAATGCAGAGTTTTCATATGATTCATTAGTAAAAATAGATCTATGGAAATCTATTGAACCGCCTAAATCAATAAGTGATTTTCAGAAAGATGAAGGGAATTCAGAGGTTGACACTATAATTGAATCTGATAAATTTGTTTGGTTTATTGAAGCCAAGTACAAATCAGATATTTCAATGTTTTTCAGAAAAATTGACATATTTTTGATATTGAGATATAGTGAAATTGTATTTTTTGGAGGAGAACTATGAAAAACTTAAGAAAACATTCTGCAATTTTAGTCATTTTATCATTGCTTTTTTCGAGCTGTTTAACTTTTTCTGGAATCGATTTTGATTCTTTTCAGGATAATCCTGATTATCGTGATAAACTTATAGGTCTATGGGTACTGGATACATCTGAAAGTGGAAATTATGATACCCTTGAATTTAAAACAGACGGAACTTGTTCTGTTGTTTGGTATAAAAACAACAAAGTTACTCAAACATGGGCAACCAGATATAAAGTATCTAATTTTCAGGTTGTGTTTTCTTTTGAACAACGCAATGATATTAGGAGAGCAAATTATGTCATTATTGATAATAATACACTGTCGCTGACCAATTGGTCTAACGATTCTCCCAATGAGACTTACCATAAAAGTGGGGTTGTTCAAAGCGAAATTGATCGTAATGATATAGAAAGTGTCTTAAAAAAAGCAACAGATACTGTAATATCGAATATTCCGAAAGAAACAACAATCGCTATAATAAATATATCTTCAGGCAATAGTGAAGTTTCTGAATTTATTGCTGGAGAATTGGAGAATATTCTTGTAAATAACGGTTTTATCGTAGTTGACAGAAGCCAATTAGATAAAATAAGGCAAGAACAAGATTTCCAGTTAAGTGGGGATGTTGATGATTCCTCCGCAGTCTCGATGGGAAAATTTGCTGGTGCAAATATTGTTATGACTGGTGCTATTACTGGTTCAGGTAATATGCGCAGATTCCGTTTAAGGGCCTTGGATACCCAGACTGCAAGAGTGGTAGGATCCGCATCAGAAGCCTTGCTGGATAGAACAGTTTCTCATCAAACAGCCACGACAACATCTTCGGAAAACGTCTCTTACAAAATAGGCGATCGTGGACCTGCTGGAGGTATTGTTTTTTACGACAGTTTCACGCTTAAGCCGGGTGTTCTTTCAGTTGGAGTTGAAATTGGATATCCGCCAATGGAGTATCTGGATTCAGATGGGGTAACTCCCGTTGGGTTTGATATAAGCATGGCTAGGGCTCTGGCTGAAAAAATGGGTTTGGAAGTTGAATTCATTGATACTGCATGGGCAGGGATATTTGCCGGAGTTGATACAGACAAATACGATTGCATTATAT
>WRNF01000060.1 GCA_009776715.1 Treponema sp.
CCCCTTAATAACAGCTTTTTTCAAAACAAAGTTTTGAAAAAAGCTACCTCTTCCTTTTAACCAGCGATGCAACTTTACAGCAATTGCAGAAAAATATGCCCAGATAAGCCTTTTGGGGAGCTGCAACAATTCATGCAAGGGCGCACGGCGCTAACCGAAAAGATAAAATGCTTCATAAATATGAATAAAACCAAACAGAGCCAATAAATTCCTTAGCGTCCGTCTAGCCCGCGGCATGGATTGTTGCAGTCCTGCAAAAATTGTATTAATGGCATATTTTTCTGCCTTGCAGTAAATTTGTAAGAGCACCCCCTTTACATAAATTGAATAATTTCATATAATTCAATAAAGTATTGGAGGCATAATGTTTTTTTCCAGATTAAAGATTTCCACCAAATTGATCATTTCCAGTGCGGTATTTTTAATACCGGTAGGAGTGATGCTTTTTTTCATCTGTTCTATCACTATTGAAAAAATAAACAAAAGCACCGGAGAACACGATGGAATAACCGCCTTAATGCCGGCAGTAACGGCGCTGCGGAATTTACCCGATTATCTTAATATTTCTTTGCAGAAGGGCAATACCCAGTCCCTTGATGCAGAAATAAGCAGCGCAATACGCTTGCTGAACAGAGAGATGCTCAACTACCGGACAGGGGACGATGAACTGCCGGATCTATTGTCCGAGTGGGATATTCTAAAGAAAACCAAAGTTGACGGAACAGACGGCAGCGAAGATGAAGCTGCAGAGGGCGATATCTTTCAAAAATATCTGAATTTTACCCGGCTTATAACCAAGCAGATACAATGGATTGGAGAACGTTCCGGCCTCTTGCTGGTTTCGGATATTGATACCTATTATTTTGTTTCCCCTGCCCTTACCGGCATTCCGGAAGCTTATGTCAGGCTGATGCTTATAAACAACCCCTTCCGGAAACATTTTAATAATTCGCAAAATTTATTAAACCAATATAATGAGCCTGTTCCGGAGGGAGCGGCAGTACGCACACCAATTGAGGCAGATACAGAGAACATCACTATAAGAAACTTTGGAACAATATTGGGTTTTTTTGAATTAGGGGGTGATTTTCAAGAGATTACTAATAACCGCCTTTTGATTATTTCAGATAAAGATCGCATTAACTCGAATATTGAAGCAGCAATAAATATAATCAGTTCAAACAGGAGAAGAGTGGTAAATACAGATGAATTATCATTCAGCCTGGAAAAATACAGAGAATCAATTGATACTTTATCGGCATCCTTATCCCAGTTTCGTGTAATTGGAAGCAGAGGGGGGCAGCAGGGCGGACGGCAAGGAGGCCAGCAGGGCGGACGGCAAGGCGGCCAGGATAATACAATAACAGTCTCTGAACTTATGGAAAATATATCAAATGTAAATAACAATCTTTGCCAGCTCTGGGCGAATACATTTGAGCAGTTGGACCTGCAGGTGCAGCGCAATACCAGTTATGCAAAAATAGAACTGGTTGTGTATTTGCTGGTTGTTTTAGTTTCACTGGGAATTGCAATTTGTTTTGTAATTTTCATTCTATTGGATGTTAACCGATCGGTAAAAAACCTCAAAACCTTGTTCGTAGGGCTAAACGAAAACGATTTAACGCTGTCCCTGAAAATAACTTCCAAAGACGAATTCGGCGAACTTATGACCGCTTTTAACGGGTTCCTTGATATCCTTCGCACAACGTTCGGCAGCTTCAAACAAAGCGCCATGCTGGTTTCCAATTCAGTTTTTGACATTTCATCGGCATCAAAGGAAATTACCGCAACTGCCAACGAGCAGTCCACCAGCGTTTCNGAAATTGTCAGCACAATGGAAAGTTCCAAAAATCTCTCCGAGCAGATTGCCTTAAAAACCACCGAGGTTGCGCAGCTTGCCGTTGAAACCCAGGACTTAAGCAGTAAGGGAGCGGAACTAAGGGAAGTAAACCAGACTATGATGGAGGATATCCGCAAACAAAATCAGAAAATAATCAGCGAGATACGGAATTTGTCGGATATGATTGTCAGAATAAGCGAGGCGATACGGATTATCGACGGCATTGCCGATCAGACAAAGCTCATTGCATTTAACGCTTCTCTGGAAGCGTCCTCTTCCGGCGAGTCGGGATCGCGTTTTTCGGTGGTGGCATCGGAAATAAGGCGGTTTGCAGATAACGTTGCTGAATCAACTCAGGAAATAAAACAAAAAATTGAAGAGGTGCAGGGGGCATCGCAGATTCTCATTACCGAAGCCAACAGCGGGTCAAAGCAAATTGAAATTGGGTACGAAAGGATGAGCGAACAGAAAGCGGTGTTTGAACAAATTGTCGATAATTCCCAGAATGTTGCCACCCGTTCCCAGCAAATATCCAATCTTAGCCGTCAGCAGGAACTTGCTTCTTCGCAAATATTCAGCGCCCTTAAAGAAATTTCCGCAGGCGTAAAACAGTTTGTTATTGCCACATCTTCCACTGCCAAAATTGCCAACAGCCTTAATGGCATGTCTGAAGAATTAAAAGGAAGAGTGGATAAATACCGCACCGAGTCTGAATCGTAAGGGGTTGTTATGCTGTTGCTTATTTCCGTATTTTTTATCGGGATAGCCCTTATGGGCTTAATTACCATTCCTGTACTGTATTTTTACAAAAGACGCATAAAAACGCTGGAAGCCGAAAACAGCCAGTACGGCAAAAATACACTGCAGTTCAAAAATAAAACCACCCGGCTTGCCGCCGCAATAAAAGAATCCGCAGGATCGCTTTCGCTGAGCGGCGAGGGAAGCACTGTTTCCGGCAGCGAGCAGGCGGGCAGCATGGAAAAAATTGAAACAACAATGGATGAAAATGCCCGCATTGCCGCAGAAATTGTCGATAAAACCAAGAGCGTGGCAACCATTGCTTCCAAGATGGAAGAAGATGTGCTGCAGGGCTTTAGGCTGCTGGAAAAAAATGTTAAAAAAATGGGCGATATAAAAGAAAAAAATTCCGGTGTTATAAACGGAATTGTTTCGCTGAGCAATAAAGTAAATAAAATTCGCGACATAGTCCGGGTTATTACCACCATAACCGATCAGACCAAGGTTATTGCATTTAACGCGGCGCTGGAAGCTGCAAGCGCAGGGGAAACAGGCACCCGCTTTTCCGTTGTGGCTGCCGAGGTGAACCGCCTGGCCGAGAACATTGCCGTTCTTGCGCGGCAAATTCGCGAGCAGGTGGAAGAGATTCAAAGTTCTTCTTCCTCGCTCATTGTATACAGCGAAGAGGGTTCCGACAGAATTGCCGAAGGGTACAAATTAATTAAGGATTTGGAAGATACCTTTAAGGAAATTCGTGCGGGAGCGGAAATTACTTCCAATCAGGCGCAGACCATAACGGTTTCTACGCAGCAGCAGCTTAAATCCAGTGAACAAATGCACAACGCCATAGAGGAAGTTTCCCACGGGGTAAAATATTTTATCGGCACAGCCAAAGCGGTAGCTTTGTCTGCCGGTGCATTAACGGAACGCACGCAGGAACTGGAACGGTTCTTATCGGCGGATGATGCCGCAATTGAACAGGGTGAACATGGCAATTGATAAATCAAAGTATATAAGCCAATTTGTCGAAGAAAGCAGCGAGAATATTTCCATAGCGGAATCGCTCCTCTTTGAAATAAAAGACGGGAACGCTGTGCAGGAAAACCTTGTTACGCTCCTCCGTGTGCTGCATACTGTCAAAGGCGCATCGCGGATGCTTGAATTTAAGGCCGTGGAATCGCTGGTACATTCCCTGGAAAGCGCCTTTATTGCAATTAAAGAAGAGCGCGTGCCGTTAGACGATAATGCCGTGCGGCTTTTTTTGGCTGTTTTTGACGAGCTGCGATCAGATCTTGCGCTTATTAAATCGGAGGAGCCTTACGGAGAAAAATCCGGCGGTTTTATCGCGGCGCTTGATGCCCTTGGCAGCGGCAAGGAATTTCCCATGCCGGGAAAAGATGCTCCGCCGCAGGAGCCGGTACAGCCTGAACCGGATCTGCCGGATCAAAGAGCAGAGACGCAGGCCGCTGCCAGAAAACAAGCCGCCCCGCCTCCTGAACCAGAGAAAACAACTGTTAAAGATGAGGCCCCTGCGGATGAGGCAGGAAACAGCGATGCAGAACAAAACATCTCCGGCATAAAAATTGACCGGGCAAAATTGACGGCTCTTTTTGCCGAAGAGGGAAGCAAAAATTTATCTTCGGTCGAAACCCTGCTCTTTGAAATTAAAGCAGGCGGCGCTGCCGGCGCTGCCGTTCAGGATGATATTGCAAAGCTATTGCGCTTCCTTCATTCTATCAAAAATTCCGCCAAAATATTAAATTTTAACCGCATAGAGACGCTTGCGGATTCGCTTGAAAAAGTATTTGTGTCGCTGAAGGAAGAGCGCATTGCGCTTAACGATCGATCGGTAAAATTAATTTTAGCTGCCATCGATGCGGTTAAAAACGGAATCGAAAAAATTAAAAACAGCGGAAAAGACAATATATCGCCCGATCTATTAAAAAAAGAGCTTTTGGCATTAAGCGCTAACGAAGATTTCGCTGTTCCCGGCGAGGAAGACGGACAGAAAAAGAAAGTTAATGCAATTCAGGCTGCCGGGGCAAAACGGGATAAACTGGAAGAAGCCAAAGCGGAAAGCATCCGCATCTCAATGGACAGGATTGACGAAATTATCCGCAATATGGCAGCTTTGCAATCACTGGAAATTTCCGCCAGGAATATTGCACGGGATACAGAGGCTGTCATTAACGCTTCAAGGCATTTTTCACGGCTTATTACCNCNGATCAGGCATGGAATTCGCCGCTTTTGCAGGAATTTCGCGCAATGGATTTATTGGTAAGCAAACAGGGATCGCTTGTTAAAAATTATGCNGTTGATGTGGGCAACTACATACGAAATGCCTACGACAGCGTAATTTCCCTGCGCATGATTCCGCTTTCCACCGTACTGGATGCGTACCCTCGTTTTGTTTTTACCATTTCTTCGGAACTTGGCAAAAAGGCAAAAATCCGCATTGAAGGCGCTGACAATGAAATTGACAAAAATTTAATAGAATCTCTTTCAGAAGTATTTCTTCACATGATACGCAACTCCATTGATCACGGCATAGAGACTCCCGAAGAAAGGATTGCAAAGGGCAAAAACGAAACAGGCCTTATTGTTATACGCTGTGTCAGGGAAAGCGGAAACATGAAGGTAACCATTTCTGATGACGGAAGAGGCATTGACACCGAAGGCATCCGCAGNAAAATTGTGCGGCAGGATTTAGTTGCAAAAGAAGCNGCTGCTGCGTTAAGCGAAGAAGAATTGATTAACTTTATTTTTCAAAGCGGTTTTTCCACTGCCGAAAAACTTTCCAATGTTTCAGGCCGCGGCGTGGGAATGGATGCAGTCAGAAACAACATTGAACGCATGAAGGGCAGCATTGCCATACAAAGCAAAACCGGCGAAGGGACGGTTTTTACCGTGTCGGTGCCTTTGTCAATGGCCGCTCTTATGGGGTTTCCCATTGCAGTGGGAGAAATGAAATTTATCATCCCTGCAAATTTTGTCGATACGGTACTGCTTATCAATACAAAAGAAATTATTACTGTGGTAGACCGACCGGGCATAAAGTACAATGGGCGTATTATTAAACTGTTTTATTTGCATCATATTTTAAAAATACAGGAAAACGATAAACGCACCGATGCTGATTCAATCTTTGTGGTCATTGTGCAGGCTTATGAAGAAACTGTTGCCATTGCCGTGAACAGCATTAACAGTATGCGCCAGGTTATATTAAAAACAATGCCCTCTTTTATGGAATATATTGATATGTTTTCCGGCGTTGTGTTAAACGAAGATTATGAAATGGTGCCGGTGCTGCATATTCCAACTATTATTAAAATGGCGCGGCGCACAAAAACCATTGACATGAAAAAACGGCATGTTGATTATGAGCGGCTGCGAAAATCAATACTTGTGGTTGATGATTCAAAACCGACAAGGGACATTGAATGTGATATTTTGGAAACGGAAGGTTACAGGGTAGATATTGCAGCAGACGGTTCCGAAGCCCTTGCAGCGGCAAAAAACACTCACTACGATCTTATCTGCACCGATATTGAAATGCCCAATATGGACGGCTTTATGCTAACGGAAAATATCCGAAAAAATGACAGTCTTAAAGACATTCCCATTATTATTATTTCGTCAAAAACCGATGCCAAAGATCAAAACAGGGCATCTAATTTGGGAGCGAACCGTTATATTGTCAAAAGTTCTTTCAATAACCATCATTTGCTTGCCGCTGTGCATGAATTAATCGGAGAAGCCAATGAATAAACGGGTACTGCTTTTTGAAGATTCTGATGTTTTTGCAGAGGCGCTATTGGAATTTCTTGCCGGTCTGGGTTATGAAACTTCCCGCGCAAAAAACGGCCTTGAAGGGATCAAATTGGTGTATGCTTTTCTGCCGGACCTTATTGTTACCGACTCTGAGTTGTCGTTTTTCGGAGGGTATCAAAGCACGCGTCTTTTAAAATCACGTAACGCCGCAAGGAACATTCCTGTTATTATGTTTACTTCCGGTGATTCAAAAGAAAATTTCTGGGGAGAACAGGCCGGCGCGGATTTTTACATTGAAAAAACCCCTGAAAAATTTGAAGAGCTGGCAATGCAGATAAACCGGCTTCTGGAAGAAAACGCTGCGGTAGACAGCGAACTTTTAAAACAGGAAGCAAAAAATATAACAGATGCAGCCCTTGTTGAAATGGTGAATAATCTTTTAGATAATAAACTGTTTCAAACAACGGTAGTAGGCATGCTCGCTTCCCTGTCGCAGAATGTAACTTCGCTGGAAGATACTGTGCGCGGCGTTTTTTCGCTGTTAAGAAATACATGCCATGCGGAAATTTGCACCGTTATGATAAAGGATGCAAACGGCGGTTTGATTGTATACAATGCCAACAATTCAGGCTATACGCAGGAAATAGCAGAAGATTTTAAGGCCATTGCCATTGCTGATTTTAACACACGCTTTTCCGATTACCATGTTGTGTCAAGAGAGGGCTGTGATTTTTTTGAGGCTGGGGAAAAAGATGCCCGTATTGAATCGTATATTATGCTTCCGCTGGTCAGTTCCGGGGATGAATTTGCCACTGTGCATATAGGCACTTCCATAAAGGAATATTTTTCTGCGCCCATTTTGGAAACCTTAAACATTTTCCTTGCCGCTGCCTCTCCCATTATTGCCAATGCGCTGCATCTTAGGCAAATGGAAATTTTGCAAAAGAAAACAAGAACCGCTTTTGCCCGTTATGTTCCNGTTGATGTAATGGACGAAATTATCAATAAATCCTCTGCGCAGATTAGCCAGGGCGAATCCCGCCTTGTGGCGATTTTATTTTCCGACATAAGAAGTTTTACAAAAATTTCCGAGAATACCCCTGCTCAGGAATTGGTTAGTTTNCTTAACAAATATTTTTCGCTTATGGGAAATGAAATTGTTGCGGAAAAAGGCAATATAGATAAATTTATNGGAGACGCAATNATGGCGATCTTTGGCGCTCCAAAAACGCTGGAGAACGCATCTGCAAGCGCTGTNCAGGCGGCACTGCGCATGGTTAAGGCCNTGTCCAGGCTGGACACTACGGGAATTACTCTTCCTGAAACAGGTTTTGGNACAGGCATAGGGGTTAATTTTGGCGAATGCGTTGTTGGAAACATCGGTTTNCAAAGCAAGCTGGATTATACTGTTATTGGCGACACGGTTAANCTTGCCTCGCGCCTGGAAGGGGTTACCAAATATTACCGGCAGGCAATAATTGTTTCCGAGTATGTTTACAATCAGGCAAAAGATAATTTTATTTTCCGTAAAGCAGACAGTGTCCGCGTAGTAGGAAAAAATCAGCCGGTGGGCCTGTATGCGGTTTATTCTGCATGGCGTGGAGAAGAAGAGGAAGATACTCCAAAAATATTAATCATTGACAGGGAAACTCTTGACCAGTACAACAAGGGGTTAAAACTCTTTGCCATGCGTGAATGGGAAACTGCCAAACAGTATTTTAGTCAGGCCTTGTCTGTTTCAAACCGCTTCGGCCTGCCGGATTATCTTTCATCGATGTACCTTTCCCGCATAGAAGAGTTTATTAAAAACCCTCCTCCGCCTGAATGGGACTGCACAATAACCATGACGGATAAATAAGGCTCTTACAAATTTACTGCAAAAACAGAAAAACGCATACCCTAAAGTGGGTTACTGTGAGGCTCGGCTGAGGCCAAAAATACCATGCAGGCATGGTATTTTTACCTCAGCCACTCAAGTTCCCCGATTCTGGGTATGCGTTTTTCTGCTATTGCTGTAAAGTTGCCATCGCGGGTTAAGGGGAAGAGGTGGCTTTTTTCAAAACTTTGTTTTGAAAAAAGCTGTTATAAATAGG
>WRNF01000061.1 GCA_009776715.1 Treponema sp.
TTAAACCATGCGCCGATTACCCTGTTTTTATCAATTGGCGGTACCATTTGCATTTCTCCTCTATGGCCGGTTATAACCGCCGGCTGCAGTGTTGCTCCAGGGCGTCTCCCCGCTGTACATCTCCATATAACAGTTTTCAAAAGTTATAGACACAGTATATGGGTTGTTTGATTGGCATCCGTATCCAGTGCGGCAATTTAAAAAATCAATGTCGTTAAGGAAGACAGCACCGCCTAAACGGACAGCCGCTCCTTTGCAGTTTGTTAAATTCCGGCACTCGCAGAAACCATAACAGCGGTAACCGCCTTGTCCATTAAAAGCTTCGCCAATACAGTTTATTAAATTATAACATGATTGAATACCGCAGGGAATATACCCGGATTCCGTCTCCCCTTTTGTGCCATCAGCAGTGCCAATGCAGTTTATTAAATTGCTGCATACATAAATGCCGATAATTTCCCCCGATCCGTTTACAATGCCTGTGCAGGCGTACAAGTTCCTGCATAAATACAATCCAATGCTGCTGCCTCCTTGCCCGCCGTTTACTTCGATATTTACATTATTAAAAAAATAATCTTTTTTTATATCGGATGAACTTGGATAAGAAATATCGCCGCTTCCTTTTATGCCGCAGCAATATGCCCACGAGTAATAAGGAGCTTCATAATTAATTATAATCTTGCTTCCTGCTTCCCCTGTTACCGATTTTGTTCTGCCGTTTGAAATATCAATTGCTGTAAAGGGATCTGATAAACTACCGCCTTCCAATATTCCCATGTCATAAGTCCAGGAACCGGTCTTTATAAGCACATGCATATAATTATAGCCCGGCAAGTCTTTTGCCCATGCGGCTAATTTTTCATCTGAGTCAATAATAAATGTAAAATTTTCTTTGCTAAGTTTATTTTCCTGTGCATACAATTCTATGACCGGTTTACTGCCGTCTGCTTTTAATAACACAATTTCATCCGCATAATCAGGCGTATTGCAAACAAGCACAATTTCGCCTCTTTTGGGGACGGTATTGATTATTTTTTCATAGTCATACACTTCCCATCTTTGACCTATTACTTTATCCATTTTTCGATCTCCTTTCTTACTCTTACGTCAATTGTTGTTATGCCGGTTTGCATATCATTATTGATGCGCAAAATTTGGCACCTTATTTTTCCGGCAAAATTTCTTTTGCCTTTTTTACCGTTATTAATCATGGTAACATATTCATGTGTTTGTGCATTGCCAATTGATACAATTTTCTTTTTTCCGCCAAGATCGATGAGCCACGGCTCGATGAGCCGCACTATATTTCGCGGATATTTGTACTCTGCATCGCTTGGCATGCTAAAATCAATTATAACAGTATCGTATATGCGCAGATTAAACCATTTAATGCCGGTTAATGCAATATTTTTAATCAAGGGACACAGCTCAATAAAATCTTCCAGCAAAATTTTGCTTTTGTATTCTGCGTCTGTTTTATTTGCAAGTAAAGTGCTGACATTCCATTCTTTTTCAACACGATGTATGTCCAGTATTTTCTGCTGTTGCGATTTGTCTATGCAATGCAGGCTTGAATTTTCGCTGTAGTTATGCGCATATTCAACGTCGGTATAGGAGCCGTATAGATCTGCATTCCAGTCAATTTCTACTTCGTTTAGGTTAAGTATTTCCCGGCAATTAATGTTTCCTAATTTTAAATGGGGTTCGCGGTTTGGATTGTCCAGCCTTGCGGTAAATTTATTTTGATGCACCTGAAACTGAAAGCCATAAACTCCTCCGCTCTGAAGTTTTTCTATTGCCTCGTATACGCTCTGCGGTTTGTCATACAGTATGCCTATTTCATGGCTCAGCGGCTTAAGTTCGTCTTCAATTTCGAATATTTTATAATTTTCTTTTCGATATGGCACATTGGAATATTTACTCATAATATCTTTTATAATGTCCAAAGGGGTAACAAATTCTTCTGTTTCGTTATTTTGCGGATTTACGTTTCTGTTAAAAGGATTGTTAAACACTCCGTCCATGCGGACATCGTGCATCTTGTTTTCGTGTTTTCCTCCCTGTTTCGCAACATCCCAGCTTAGGCTCATTTCGCCTTTATTCAATAAATCCAAATCCAAAGTATTGAATGAATATGACGGCGGTCCCTTCCCTGGGTTAATGCCGGGTTTCCACTGAGGGTAATTTCCATACCAATTATCTGAAGTAGTACCGGTATCTTCGGGCGGTTTCCTTTGGTACACAGTAGTCCAGCCGTCAAATTGCTTTTTTTGACCAGGATTTTCCGTGTCTTCAGTTTCCCCGGAAGTCATTTTTACCTGAATGCGGTCTACCCTGGAAATTTGGCTTGAAAACCGAAACCGGTACTGGGACAAATTGCCGTTAATGGCAGGCTCGCCGGACTGCGCTTTTATTTGTTTCCCTTGCATGCAAATGCCGGGAACGCCGAAACAGCGGCCGTAAGCCTCCTGCATGTCCTTGTCTTTTACATTGTCATCCATCATTGAAAATTCTTTTTCTGAAAATTCTTCCGTTGAAAATTTTTTCACCGGCAGTTTTGCGGACAGCCTCTCGCGCTTGTCTTTTAAATGGAAATCTGCTTTTTCCAGCCCAACGGTTATATTTGAAATGTAATACTGGGCAGCATCAACAGGCTCTTTCGCGGTTTTTGTATTATCCAGCAGTAAAACCATTTCGTTTGTCTCTTGTTTTCCCATTGCAACCAGGCGTTCCTTTGCAGTTAATTCCGCAAGCCTTATCGCGTTATTCCTTTCCCTGTCTTCGTCTTCATTTGTGTCTACAAGAATATTAAATTCATTGCCAAAAAAATTCCCCACTTCGTCAAATTGGCCGTTGGTGTTGTCGATAGAAACAGTTGCGCTGTTAAATTTCATTTTATCGTAAGTATAGGCATCTGCGCTTTGCTCGGTATTCGGCGAACTTAAAAGGCCGGGGCGGTACATAATGCCCTTTATTAATTTTGGGCTGCCGTTGGTAAAGCCTATGAGGATGGAGTATTGATGCGAATAATACAATAAGGGCGGGTTCCAATTGTAAAAACGGATATAAATAACCGAACCCTTGCTTACCCATCCGGACTGATTCCAGAGAAGCGTGCGTAACTCATCAATTTCATCCCATTTATTTAATTCTTCATTATCAATTATAATATTATTTACATCAATTATTTCATGGTTATAGGTATCCTGCATAAAAGGCAATAGCTTGCCTGTTGTATACATGGCACAGCGCCACAGTCCTGCTTCAAATGGCACAAGCCGCGGCAAGAAGCGGGTTAAATCAATCTGCGCGTAAGAGATTAATTCTTTCATTGTTACCAGCATCTCCATAAAAAAACATGCCCGTCAGTACCATTTTGCATCGTTGTATTATTAGCAGCATACCCTCCGTATATTCCACTAGAAGGATGTCCGCCATAAGACCCATGCTTTCCTCCCTGGGCAACGAAAGGACCCAAAAAACTGTTTCCCCCGCCGCCGCCGGTATTTTGAGTGCTGCCATTCCCGCCGAATTGCCCAATGCCGTATTGTATTTTACCTCCCGGCCAGGCAAAATAACCTGAAATTGTTTTACCTGCACTCCTACCACTGCCGCTGCCGCTATACGCACCGCTTGACGCTCCTTTTAGATCATACCAATACATTCCTGGAGCCAAGATAATATCAACAAACTCTCCAGTAAAGACAGCAGGATTAAGAATCTGATTTCCCATACTGGCAGTTGGAATAATATCGGTGCGGATTTTTCCCATCGCAGAAAAGCTGTCAATAATTATTTTGCCATGAAAATAATTCGCATTATTATTGCAAAATGCCCAAGCCACTATTCTTTCATATTCGCTGCGGTACCACCCTTGTCTTTGATGGTTCCATTTAATGCCATATTCATTTACAAAAGAAAAAATGAGATCCCCATTATTAAAACTTGCCATAATAAAACAACCCATCCATGTGGTTATTGCTCCTGCTGCATTAATAGCTTTATTTGAAGCAACCTCAAACATCATTCCGTCTACTTCAACAATACTGCCGGCAGCAATCTGAGGAAGGGCGGAATTATCCATATTTGTCAATGATAAATGAATAAACCCTTTTTGCATCTCCGGTATTCTGATTGACGGGTTGTTCATGGCATTATAACTGTCCAGTATTATTTTTGTAAAATAGTTGCCGTTGCTATAATAAAATGTTGCAATTGCCCTGTTATCTGTTTCCTGCCGGTACCAGCCTCCTTTCAACGCATCCCATACCGGATCAACCCAATCAAACTTAAAAGAGCAGGCAGCGCCAAGCGGTTCTGCATATATATACCATCGTCCAGTTCCTGCCGGGCCTCCTGATATTTCTTCGCCAGAAGAGCCAACCTGAAAAAATGCACGGTTCACTTCAAAGCGGCTTCCGGCAGCAATAGCAGGCTTGTTACTATTATCAATGTTGGTTAAGCCAATGCTGATAAAGCCTGATCCCTGGTCTATGGTCCTGTCAATTAATTTATGCCAATCATCCAGATTAACATCGTCTATTTCAGGTTCTTCAATTTTAATTGCCATTAACGCGCCTCCTGCCATGAAAGAGAACCGCTGTAATAGAACCCGTTTTCATTGCGGCGGGGCAAAGAAATTTCCCCGGTATTAAGGGTTACGTAGCGCGGGGGAAAATAATCCCTCGCTTGCGGGTACGGGTCTATGACATGCGGTTCCACATTAAGTACCGATTGTACATATTCAACAATTATTTCCCTTTCCTCCGCCGAAAGCCGGGGAAAATTTACCGAAAAATTCTCCAGCGTTATCCGCCTTATGCCAAAGGCCTGCCCGCCAAAAGACCGGCTGCCCTCGCTGGTAAGCATAATGCCGCCCTCCGCTTCCGGGGCAAATCGTGGAAGGCAGGTTCTTTGCCCAAAAAACAAATGCCCCAGAAACAGCGGATCAAGGCCGTTCAATTCCAGGCTGAATGAATCAGTAAAAACTGTTGCATCAAAATTATACACCGTTATTATACCTTCAATGCTGCCGCTTATGCAATGAGGCCCTAAATGCAATTCGTAAGAAATTGCATTGGTATTTCCTATGCACAACGAATCAATTGCAACAACAGACTTGAACTTCCCGGTAATTGTAATTTTTCTGTCAGCAAATTCAGTTGCCAGGGCCAGCATTGGATCGTTTATATATTCCAAATCTGATCCATTAACCGGTTTAGGCCCCTCCAGTTCCGCATATTCATTGCGGCAGTAAATGTAAAAGGTACGGGGTATTTCCATCATCGCAGCGCCCTTGTTTTTATGGTATAAAACCCGTCATTCACCAAATCCACCGTGCTTCTGGCTATTTCCCTGCTGTCCAATGTTACCACAATGGTCGCATTCATGCTGTCCCCCAGCCTGCGGTTCTGAATCTGGTCAAACAGGTATTCCTGATCGTCCAATGTAAACACCCCCTCGCGGGAATTGAGGCTGGCGGGGACACGGTCGCCTGTCAGGCTGGAGCCGGGGACTATGCCGCCGGTGGCGAAATTTTTTTCTGGTTTTTGACTATGTATAACAGCCAACTGAGTAGCAATTTTTGCTCCAGTCGCTATCCATGCAGGCAGCCCAAACCATAAGGGATTATCTCTCATTGTAGTTAACATTGAAGCGGCGCCGTCTGCAATTGCGCTTGATAATGTCCAGCCATATTGTTTTACCTTATTGGCATACTCTATTTTTGCTATTTTTTCATTAAACGCGATCTCGGCATTTTCCTTTTCTATATCATATTGGAGTTTAATTTCCAACTCTCTGTCGCCTGCCTCTTGCGCTGCTTTAAGCTTGGCATTAAGCCGGTCTAATTCACTTTCCTCAACGGTCTCCGTCATAAACCCTTCCTTAATAAGAAGCGCCTCCTTTTCAGCTTCAATATTATCAAGGTGTTTTTGATGGGTTTCTTTTAATGCATTCTCCCATTTTTTATTAAAAAAATCAGATAGATTTCCTAATTCTTTAAGCGCGCTTCCCGTGTCTTTTAGTAATTTCTCTTTTTTCTTTAGCTCCTCATTGTTTGCTTTAAAATATTCATTTAATTCTTCCCAATTTTTTTTCTCTTTTACAGCGAATTCATCTTCTGCAATTTTTTTTCTTTCTTCAGCAATGGCTATAATTTGTGTTTTTACTTCTTCAAGCGCAGCTTCTTCAAGTTCTAAACCGCTAACATGTTTTAATGCTTCATCTTTCCATTCCTCAATTAACTCCAATTGAATTGTAAGATCTTTAATAAAATCTTTTTCCTTTATTCCTTTGTTTAGCTCGTGTTGGGTTAAAAGAAGTTTATCATATAATTCATTTTTAAATTGCAACTCCTCATTTTCTAAATAATGACTTTCTAACCGTTTTCCCATAGTTTCTTCACTGCTTCCTTGTTCTGAAAAAAAATCTTCTATTTTTTGCTTATATTTCAATGTTTCCTTATTTAATTTTTCGATAGCTGCCTGAATATCGGAAAGTGATTTTTCATGTTCATTAAACATTTTTACTTCTCCTTAATCATTGTACATCAATTATTTAAAAAACGCCAGCCTGTCCTGGAAAGCTCATAAGTGCCTGCACGTTTTCCTGTTCTTTCATAAAACCGGGAAAAGGAACCTTCATATTCTTCAGTATAATAAATAGTCCCAAATATTGAAAGAGAATACCCTCTCTTGCCTTTATACCCAGAATTATTGTAATAATCAATGTCTACATTTTCCTCTATTATTTTTGTTTTAGAACTCCCAAAAGCATAATGCCAAATAGTTGTTTCGCTGCCTGGAATGCTTATTCTGCTTAGCTTATTATCTTGAAACGCCCCGTGACCAATGGAAGTAACGCTGCTGGGGATAATTATACTGGTTAAATCATTCTTTGCAAAGGCTATGGTGCCAATAGTTTTTAGGCTAGTTGGAAGGGTTACGCTGGCAAGCCTCGCGTCTGAAAAGGCTTTATAGCCAATAGCTATAACCGGGTCATCCCATATAGTATTATTAATAATAATAATAATGTTGTTTTCCCCATAAGCTGCCCTATACGAAGTAATAACACATTTTTCTAATCTCATACTATTATTATATCTCCATTCATCGCCCGTAATTGCTCTGATACGCAAAACGTCAGCTTGGTCATTAGAAAGTGAATTTATGTTTTGGCTAAAATCTTCCAAAATAAGATTACCAGGCTCCGCCTGTGTATTATACCTGCTAATATTTGATATCCGCAGTGTTAAATTATTCGTTATATCATCAATTTTAATTCCGGCAATATTCAGTGTCTTATTACGAACAATAATATCCATTTCGGGAAGGATTCCCCTTCTTCTCCAACCCCAGCCGCCATATATACTGAAAGATTCGCTGCCTATAACCATATTTTTGTCATTAATTAAATCCATAGTCATAGAAAAAATGTAATATTTTGTATCAAATGGATTCAGGCTGCTTACACTCTGTAACGGCCAGTCAGAAAGCCCCCAGGCTGACCATCTTCCGGTATCGTTCAACCCAGTGAACACCGTTTGCAGTATATGGTCTAGCGAGGTTTCCCATAATTGTGAAATGTGCAATTTTACATTCACATTAAAGCTCATGGTTTCATTTTCATAATCAATTGCCCCTTTTCTAATTTCTGTTGAATAAAAGAGGGTAAAAAATGAAGCGGTATCTTTAAAAGACTCTTCAAAAAACTCTTCTGTCTCCGTAAGCCGCGCCAGCCATTCCCTGCGCCATTGTATGTCATTTAGGGCATCTTCCCTTATGTTGCCACTGGAAATATTAGCGCTTATTATTGAAGAGCGGCTGGCGGCTTCCAGCAAGCTCGGGTCAAGACTCGCCGCCTGAAAATAATAACTTAACGCCGCCACCTCTGTCCCCTGCCTCTGCGCACCAATGCCTTTGGCAAGAGCAGCTTCCGCCTGCACCGTGTTGGGCGCTGCTGCTTTCTTGAGCTCTGCCAGCCCCTCGCCGGTCAGTTTTACCCCCAACTGCCCCAGCAATTCCGCACTAGCTTCCTTGACCGCGCTCAGGTTTTCCAGCGCTTCAGCGCTTACCGCCTGCGGCGGAAAAGAGGCCCTGCGCTCCCCGCTTTCCACGTCCGTTACGGACAGTTCCAGCATATAGCCGCTGGCGGTTTTTGTGACCGCCCCGCTTGCAATTAAGCGTGCGTTGGTAAGTTCGCCTATTTTCACATAGTCCGCTTCGCTGTAAATGCCGCTTAGGGACTGGGCCTGCTCGGCAAGCGTTTTTTCCAGGTTCTGCCGGTCAACGATGGTCATGGCGGAATATTTGTTGAAGTCCCCGGTAAGGGAGCTTTGCGCCAGGGAA
>WRNF01000062.1 GCA_009776715.1 Treponema sp.
AAAACCTGTCTTGACAATATTTCAATAGAAGGGCATTATATTTTCAGGAAATAAAAAGAAAGCATCGATACCTAATTCAAAGAGAATAATGCTTTCAACAAGGAGTCCCTTTTGAGCTTTACAACAGATAAAATAAGAAATGTTGCCATTGCCGGGCATGGGCAAACCGGTAAAACCTCCCTTTTTGAGCATATTTTGCTTGCCGGCAAGGTAATCTCCAGGGCGGAAAGCATTGAATCCGGCAAAACTGTCAGCGATTCCAGCCCGGAGGAAATTGAGCGGAAAATTTCAATACATTCGGCAATGGGCCATGTGGAACAAAATGGAATAAAGATCAATTTTTTTGACACACCCGGTTCCTCCGATTTTTCCGGGGATGTTATTTTAAGTTTTAGGGCATCTGAATTTGCGCTGCTAATGATAGACGGCCGTTCCGGGGTGCANATTGAAACTGTTAAATTATGGCGCAATNTGGACAGCCAAAATAAGCCCAGGGGCTTTTTTATCGGCAAACTGGATAACGAACAGGCTGATTATAATAAGACGCTTGCGGACATACATGAAAAATTTAAAATTAATCCGGTGCCGGTAACGCTTCCTATGGGTTCCGGCAATAGCGTGATTGACGTGCTGCATGAAAAAGCAGTTTCCGCCGAGGCTGACGGAACAGTAAAAGAAAACGCCATTCCCGATGAATACAAAGATGCAGTTGCTGCTGCACGGGAAAAATTAATAGAAGCCGCCGCAGAAGGCGATGATGCTTTAATGGAAAATTACATTGAATCGGGCACTCTGCCGCAGGAAGAAATTAAATCGGGCTTGATAAAAGCTCTTGCAGAAAATAAATATGTTCCGGTTTTTGCCGGCGCTGCGTTAAACAATGCCGGTGTTATGCCCTTGTTGAATTTTATCGCTGAAATATGCCCCAACCCCGGCGCTGCAAAAGACATGATGACAGACAATGCGGTGCCAGTTGAAGGCGAGGTTAAAAAACAGGACATTGCCATCGATCAGAATAAGCCGGTTTCGGGGCTTGTTATTAAAACAACCTATGATCAATTTTCAGGGAAATTGTCATGGGTAAAGGTTATTACCGGAAAACTGTCAGCAGATTCTGAAATTTACAATGTAACTGAGGGCAAAAAAGAGCGGATTGGCAAACTTTACATTTGCCAGGGCAAAAAACTGGAGGAAACACGGGAATTGTTTGCCGGAGATGTGGGCATCATCACTAAATCCCCTAGCCTTAAAACAAATGATACCATAAGCGAATCGGATGCCGGCCTTGTTTTTGTGCCTTTAAGTTTGCCTGAACCGGTCCATTCGGTGGCAGTAAATGCATTGGCAAAGAAAGACGATGATAAACTGGGCGAATTTCTTGTGCGCGCTGCCGAAGAGGATAAAACTTTCAGGTATGTTTTTAACGGAGAAACCAAAGAAACGGTTATTTCAGGAATGGGCGAATTGCAGATCAACTATATACTGGAAAAAATAAAAAACAACCAAAAAATTGAAGTTGCCACCAATATTCCAAAGGTTGCTTACCGTGAGACGATTACTAAAAAAGCAAGCGCCGAATATACCCACAAAAAGCAAACCGGCGGCCACGGTCAATACGGCAAGGTACTGCTGGACATAACTCCTCTGCCGCGCGGCGAGAACTATCAGTTTATTAATGCCATTTTTGGCGGGTCCATTCCAAAAAATTATATCCCCGGCGTAGAAAAGGGGGTTATTGAAGGAATGGCCCACGGCACTATGGCGCAGTACCCGGTTGTGGACGTTGAGGTAAAGGTTGTGGACGGTAAATACCATCCGGTGGATTCATCGGAACTTTCGTTCAAACTTGCCGCACGCAATGCTTTCCGTGAAGCAATGCGGCAGGCAAACCCCACCCTTCTGGAACCGATTATGAACCTGACGGTTTTTGTAGAGGAAAAGTACCTGGGCGATGTTATGAGCGACCTTTCCGGCAAGCGGGGCAAAATTTTAGGGCAGGATTCTGCGGGCGGCATAGCGGAAATTCGCGCGGAAGTGCCTCAAGCGGAGCTGCTGCGTTATTCGATAGACCTGCGTTCTATTACCTCCGGCACCGGTTCATTCTCTGTCGCATTCAGCCATTACTCGCCGATTTCAGGGCGCATTGCCGAAGATGTAATTAAGGCAAGGGAATCATTCAAATTAACCGAAGCGGATGAGTAAATTATGAAAAAAAATATTTGTAAACCATGTTTTATTTTTGGGCTTTGTGTTGTGCTTGCCATAGGCTGCGCATGGCTTGCTTCGTTTGTAGCTTCTGATTTTGGCAAGGTATCCATTGAAACCGGCTATTTTACGCCGGAACAAAGCCTTGCCCTAAGCGGCCTGCCTGTCCGCATAACGTATAAACTTTACAAACCCAAAGAGGCAAATGAAAGCAACCGTGTTCCGGCAGTGCTGGCGATGCACGGCTACCAAAACGACAAGGAAACTTCCGCCGCTTTTTGCATCGAACTTGCCCGGCGGGGCATTGCCGTTCTTTCCGTAGACCTGTACGGCCACGGCGGCAGCAGTCCCGGTTTTCGCGGGCGGGGATGGGGCAATTACAAGGTCAACGATGCTGTCAGGGACAGGCCTTTTTCAGGTCCCGACCGCTACAAGGTTATGATGACCTTCAGCGTGCTGGATTTTTTCCATCGTGACATTTCCAGCGGACTGGCCGACAGTTCCATGGGCGGTAAAAGCGCATGGCAGTTCCTAAAAAAACTTCCTTTTGTGGATGCAGGCAGAATGGGGCTTACCGGCCATTCCATGGGGACATGGGCCGCATGGTCGGTTGCAGCGGCATTTCCGGAACATAGGGCTATTGCCTTGCAATGCGGCGAAGTGTTCCCACGGGAAATATACGATTCAGAATCGATTCCTTTTAACAATGTTTTGCTCTTGCAGGCGCGCTTTGATGAATTTGAAAATTTCCGCGATTATACGCCGCATATTCTGGGCCTTGAAAAAACGCCCCTGCGTTACCGTGATTTTATGGGGCAGAATGCGCCGGTTGAATGGAACAAAACCTACGGAAATTTTGCCGACGGCAGTGCCCGGCGCATGGAACTGGTTCAAAACAACCACCGGCTAAGCACCCACGACGGCAGCGCTGTTGCCGCAGCAATGGACTGGTTCACCCAGGCACTAGAAGTAAAAACAGCACTGAACTCTTCCAGCCAAATATTCATGCTAAAGGAAATGCTTGTTCTTATTGCGATGATTTCGGCGATGGTTTCCATGCTGCCTCTTTTCTTAATCCTTACCCGCAAATTTGCATTTTTTGCTCCGCTGGCCCTTTCTTTGCAGGAAAACCCGAAAATGCTTTCCGCAAAAAAACGGCTCAAGGCATTGCTTATCGCAATTCTCCTAAGCGGCTTAACCTTTCCTTTCCTGACCCAACTGGGCCATGGGCTGCTCCCCTTGCCGGAAAGCATTTTCCGCATGAGCATTGGCAACGGTTTTATTACCTGGCTAAGCTTCCTTATGCTTGCAGCCCTGTGCATGCTGCTTTACTGGTACAAAAAGGGCGCAGGCAAAAAAGACGCTTGGAAGTTTGCCGATTTAGGTCTTTGCGGAAGCGCTGCTCCGTCTGTTTCTGCCAGAAAAATTATTGTCCGCTCTCTTATAATGACTTGTATTCTTACCGGCTTTATGTATCTTTTAGTATGCATTAGCGAATGGCTTTTCGGGCTAGACTTCCGTTTTATTTGGCCTTTTTTCAGGTCTTTTGACCCATTGCGCTTTGGCCAATTTCTTTTGTACCTTCCGTTTTATGCCGCATTCTTTTTGGTCAATGCAGGCATACGGCTCTACGGCCAACTGCGGATACCGGAAATGAGGCGAAAAGGCAAAAATTCCTCCTCACTTACCCAACTTGCCTGGTGGGGCTGGAGTGTGCTGATAATGCTCGGCGGCGTATTCCTGATTGCCTTAATCGAATACATTCCTTTTTTCGCAGGAATTGGCCCCGGAGCAGACCTGCTCTTTTCGCCCACATTTGGCGGGCCTTTTATGTCAATTATGATACTTCTTATTCCCCAGTTTATGCTTTTCTTTTTCTTTTCGGCCTGGTTCTTCCGAAAAAGCGGCACTGTTTACACCGGTTCTTTCATTGTTGCAATTCTGGCATGTTGGATATTATGCGGCGGCTCGGCGGTGTTTTAGGCAAATGTGGGGTATAGGGTGAGGTTCATTTAAAACGTAATTTTATGTTATATTTATCGTATGGATTATAAGCAGGCAGGGGTTAATATTCATGAAGGATACCGGGCCGTCAATAAATACCGGGATTTATGCGCAAAAACCATAAATGAAAAAAATGCGGGAGCGGTATTGAACAGCATTGGCAGTTTTGCCGGTATGTATTCGCTTAAGGAATTTTTTTCCGGCATTATGGAAGAGCCGGTTTTGGTCTCCGGCACAGACGGTGTGGGGACAAAACTGGATATTGCTTTTCGGATGAAAAAATATGATACCGTTGGCATTGACTGCGTTGCCATGTGCGTCAATGACATCTTGTGCCACGGGGCAAGGCCCTTGTTCTTTTTGGACTATATTGCCTGCGGAAAACTTGATGCCGATATTGCGGCGGAAATAGTCAAGGGCATTGCTGTAGGCTGCCGCGAAACAGGCAGCGTGCTGCTTGGCGGCGAAACTGCGGAAATGCCTGGGTTTTATAATGAGGGAAAATACGACATTGCGGGGTTTTCGATAGGCATAGTTGACCGCAAAAAAATTATTGACGGCTCAAAAATTCGTGAGGGCGATGCCCTTATTGGCATTGCCTCCTCCGGCCCCCACTCTAACGGGTTCAGTTTAATACGCCGCGTAATTCCTGATATAAACAGTGACTTTGGCGGAATGCCGCTTGGCATGGCACTGCTGGAACCGACCCGTCTGTATGTTAAACCAATTCTAAGCCTGATGGAAAAAATTGCAATTCACGGCATGGCAAATATTACCGGGGGCGGTTTTTACGAAAATATTCCCCGTATGTTTTCCGCTGGTTTTAACGCGGTTATTCAGGAAGGCACATGGGTTATTCCGCCAATTTTTAATGTAATTGCCGCCAGGTGCCGTAACGAAACATGCTCCATCCGTGATGCGCAAAACACTGGAACCGAATTGATGGCATCTGATGCTGGCTTAAAAAAACAAATGTTTAACACTTTTAACATGGGCATTGGTTTTGTCCTGGCCCTTGAGCGGGGCAATGTAAGGCAGGCAATAGAGCATTTGGACGGCATGGGTTTCCCGGCATGGGAGATTGGCTTTGCCGAAAAATCAACTGATGCAGTTTCTGGAGGAAAATACCCCGCTGCAAGCAGCGGGGTATTTCGTTCTCCCGAGGAATTGGTCTCGGGTTTAATACCCAATATACTAAAAGACGAGCATTTTGATTCACGCCCCAAGGGGCGGGGTATTAAACCCTCGCCACGAATAAGATTTTTGGCCAATGAGTAAACATGTTATTTCAATAATGGTTCTGGTATCCGGCAGCGGCACCAATCTTCAGGCTTTGCTTGATGCGGAAAAAAAAGGCGCTTTTCGCGGAAAAATTGCGCTAGTTGTTTCCGACCGGGCCGGGGCCTATGCGCTTGAACGGGCAAAAAATGCAGGCATTGCCGCAGTTACTGTAGAAGCGGACAGCGCTTTTCCCAAAGAAGCGCGCCGGCAGGAATTGTCACACCGTATCCTCCGCCTTGCCGAAGCGCATAACATCGGCTTGATTGTTATGGCAGGGTTTTTATCAATTTTGACAGGCGCAATTATTCAAAAATACACAGGCAGAATTATCAACCTGCATCCTGCGCTGCTGCCAAAATTCGGCGGAAAGGGAATGCACGGCATGAAGGTCCATCAGGCGGTGCTGAACGCGGGCGAGGCAGAATCCGGCTGCACTGTGCATTTGGCTGACAACGGAATCGACACCGGTCAAATTGTATTGCAGCGCAGAGTACAAATTCTGCAAGGCGACAACGCGGAATCTCTTGCCCAAAGAATCCACCGCGAAGAACACATTGCCATTGTCGAAGCGGTTAAAATAATGTGCCGTTAATTCAATGAATAATGCCATACTGGAACGGAAATTCTTGACAAAAAAGGATTGATGCGGGTAAAATCGGGCAGCCATTCATTGCCGGTATGCAATTCCTGGCAAAATCCTTCTTCGATGCTGAATTCTTCCAGCCACTCAATGACAGTGTCGTATTCCTTTCTGCTAACAAAACGTTTTGGGCCGTTTTCGCCGGATTCGGGAATTGGCGTATACTGGCTCATTAGGGACAATTGCGCATTCCTGCCAATGGCATTTTCGGCAACCCAGCGCAGCACCTGCCGGGTTGAGTCTAAAAAGCCCGGCAGGATCAAATGGCGGATAATAACAGGCTTGCCGCTTTCGTCAATCATCCAGCGGATTGCGCGGTCAGCGGCTTGCGGGTAATCCGGTGCATTAAAAAATTTCGCCGAAAGCCCGGCATCCAGTGTTTTTAGGTCGGGAAGAAAAACATCAATGCTGCCGGCCAATAGTTTTAATGCTGCAACATTTTCGTAAGCGGAAGAATTCCACAAAACAGGTATTGCAAGGCCGGCAGTTTTAGCGGCGGCTAGGCCCTGAACAATGGCCGGAACCGCATGGCTTCCGGTAACAATGTTTACATTTTCCGCTCCGCGTTTCTGCAAGGCAAGGCAGATTGCGGCAAATTCATCCGTGGAAACCGGCCTGCCCAAACGGTTTTTCCGCCCTGAGATTTGCCAGTTCTGGCATAACGCGCAGCCCAGATTGCAGCCGCTTACAAAAACGGTTCCGGAGCCGCCGCCGCCGCTCAAAGGCGGCTCTTCTCCGCGATGCAAGCCCGCGAAGGCAAGACGCAATTCGGCACTTTCTCCGCAGTAACCATTATTTCCGGAAAACCGGTTGGTTCCGCATAAGCGCGGGCATAGACGGCAATGTTCGTACATCAAAATTATTTTAATAAACCATTTAAAAAATTAATTACTTGATCCCATGCAGGCTCAGTTTGTGGCCACAATAACTCTGAGCCATGTTTATTAACATCGAGAAATACATTATTTTCGGAAAAAGGAACACTGTCATATATTGCCTGTGCTGTATTCTTTATTCTTTCCTCCGCCGTGATAAAAACCGGACATTTAATATTCCTGGCATAAGAACTTATTTCCTTTTCGGCAATTTTAAAATATTCTCCCGGAGAAAAAGCTAAAATTCCGCTTAGGTCATTAGGGAATTCACTGCCCAGGACAAATGACAGTGCAGCCGAGTATGAGCTGCCCCAAAGAATTATTTTACTTGCCGCCAGTTTTTCTTTTGCGTATAACATCGCCGCTCTTAAATCGGCTAAGGCATCAGTGTACCAGTGTGCAACCTTTTGTTTTTTTGCCTCTGCCGCAGTTTCATTTAAAACCCCTCTGGCTTTGCTTCCCGATCTCTGGTCTATTGCCAGGCAGTTAAACCCGTTTTCATTTAACCGCGGTGCAATCACCCTGTATTCGCCCCTGCTAAAATTTGCCCGATGAAAAAGAAGAATGTAAGGAGCGTCATCGTTTTCTGTTTTATAAATATCTGCTGTAACGGTTAGACCGTCTTCCGCAGAAAAAGTTATTGTTTCAGTTACAAACACAGGATCTATTACCGTATCTGTAGACGTAGCGCAAGCTGTTAAAAAGACTATGACAGATAATAGCAAGATTGAGCATATTGTTTTTTGCATATTAATTCTCCTAATTTTTAGATTATATTGTTATGTTTTTATTGTCAAATGAGCAATTATCTAAACTTCAAAATGAAACGCATCTTTTTAAATGAAAATTTCTGTAAATTTACAATTATTCGCTTGACTTCCTTTACTTTTTATATTATTTTTAAAATGACAGATTTTCATATTTTGTCATTCTAGATTATATGAGGAGCTTATGCTGAACAAAACTGTTTTTTTATTTCCGGGCCAGGGTACGCAGTACCCCGGCATGGCATTGGATTTGCTTGAGTCATCGGCACAGGCAAAAAATGTTTTCGATACCGCTTCCGCAGTCTTAAACAGGGACTTTGTAAGTTTAATCCGCGATTCTGACGAAGAAACACTTAAGCGTACCGATGTTTCCCAAATCGCCCTAAGCGCTGCTTCTCTTGCAGCAGCAGCCAGCCTTAACGAACAAGGCATATTCCCGGCGGCCTGTGCAGG
>WRNF01000063.1 GCA_009776715.1 Treponema sp.
AGGTTAATTTCCCACTGCTTAGAATAGCCCGTAGAAAAATGGTCGGCTATTCTAATGAGTTCAGGATAATGATACTCGGTGTTATATTGAACATTAAGAGAAGCACGGAATTGCCCGTCGTGAAATTCCTTGATGCTTTTTTCTTCTGCCATGATTAGGTCGAAAATTTTCGGAACCGTAGATGCTTTTATGTAAATAAAGTTATTGGGATTGTTAACGCTAATGCCATTAACTATTTCAAATAATGCTGTACTACTTGTTGGGCTGGCAAAATAATCGTCTGTAGAAAACGTTACTTCTAGCCGGTAATTAAGCATGTTCTGATTTTCCCACGCTTCCCAATGGTCTTCCCAGTCGCCGATGTCTATTTCAAGATCGCCTTCCTCCAGCCCTCGAACATCTATAGTATAACGACTGTTGTAATAGCCCTCTACTTCAAATATTATTGAGGCAGGGTAATTTAAAAAATCATTATAGCTAACTTTTAAGCGGTAACGGCAGTTTCCAAATTGTTTAGTAAGAATTTGTTTTTCATAATATTTAATCATGGAATAAATGCCTGGAACAGTATACCAATTTGAATCTGGCTTAGTCCACCAAGGATTATTGCTGCTGTCAAAAACACCGTTTTTTACAGTGACTTTTGCAGAACTTGAATTGTTCCTTCCCCTAAGCTTTATATTAATCATGTAATCAAGCAGGTTTCTGGTATTCCACTTATCCAAATGGTATTCATAATCGCCTATGTCTATGTCGGCATCATAAGATAATGCGCAGGCCCCCATTACAATGCACAGAGGCAAAAATATTAAACATTGCGCTGCTTCCATGGGTAATCTCCTTATTTACTTTGGCGTTATGTCGGCAATTATTCGCGGGTTAAATGAATAATTCCCTTCTTTTGTTGAACGGGGAAAATATGTATCATCTTGGTCATCCAAAGGTATCTTGTTTGTATTAAAGACGGCGCTGGCATACCAGCCATTGCCGGCTTCATACTCCCATCCCATATTACAATGCACGTAAACCTTAAGGGGGAGGTTAAACACAACGATGGGTTCAACCTCAACTTCACCGGTAAATTTATTTTTAAATTTTGATAACATCCCCCGGTACCCGTCTATAACCCATGCATGCCCCTCTCCGGTGACTATTGGAATGCCTAAAATTTTTTTTCCGTCTGTATAGCCCTGAATCAGCACTGGTTTCTTTTTATCTATTGATGATTGAATTATAGAATAATTATATTTTTTTGCATTCCCAGGGTCTTTATAACCCATGTTCCTAAAAGCTATTTTAGATTTTATAGTGGTTTTAGCGGTTGTAGAAGGTTCATCTGTCTCTATTTTTCCTTTCTTATATTCTGCTTCTATAAGCCAACCTATTTCAAACATCAATACGCTTACAAAATAATCATCGCTGCCGTTTATCATATTGTCCCAGTTATAAGCATAGTTAGTTTTAAAAATTGACATCTTCCCCGGCTTTTTGTGATAAGCCATTATTTGCGCTATGGCGGTTGCTGTGCAGCCGGTTATGTATTCATAGCCCTGTGGAGGTTTTTTATTTTCATTTAAATATGCATTGTAGCGTTGATGCCATTTAGTTTTCAGTAAAACACTGCTGTAATATCCGGGAGCAAGAACAAAATTTTCAATGTTACCGACTGTGGTTACCGGCAGGTTTATATTTCTGGCCTTCTTATAATTTTTCACAGAATTTTCTATGTCCGACTGGCTTATGCTGTTGTAAATTTCTATTGTTTCTTCGATGTAGGCATTCAGTTGTGAATAAAAAACAGCCAGAGGGGGTATATCATCGTCATAGTTCCCTGCATCCACCACCGCAAGGACTTCGCCAATGCGGGAATCGCCGCAGGTTAAGGCAAAACCGGTTTGCCCTGTTTCCTTGTTTTCCAGCGTAAACACATAAAACGGTATCTCGCCTGGACTAATAACCGGCCTGGCAGAACGCCGGTCTACAGTGGTTTCGGCAAAACCGGTTTCCACCGGGTGCATAAGTTTTGTCGTTTTGGTTATGGTATGCGTAGGCGCTGCCTGTATGCTTCGCTCTGTCTCTGAACCGTCATCTGCGTTTAAAAAATCCATCACATAAGAGGCCAGCGCCTCTTCGCTGACATGCGGGTTTTGTAAATACATTAGGGCAAGAACATCCTTCCTGTCCAGTTCTTCCGCATCCGGGCTGTTGGCAGCGGCGTTTTTTTTAACATCTGGCGCATCAAACAGGCTGCATCCGGTAAAAAACAGGCATAATAAAAGCACTGCATAAAGGAAAATCTTCTTTTTCATAAATTTCCTCCGTAAATGTAATTATTCTCTGTCTTTAATATAACAACTTTCTCTAAGAAAAACAAGTTTTTTTGAAAATTACTGCCAGAATTAAGAAAAAATGTCCAATTCCAGCAAAGGGACATAATGAACCTCACTTCAGGGCGGGGGAGGTTCATTGGAAGTTTAATGCGTTTTTTTATGGCGTGGATGTTGTTTAATTGACGCTTACTATGCTACACTATTAATACAAATAAAAAGGCTAAAAATTATTTAAACTGGAGGTTAGTCATGCCAAAACAATATTATTTTTTATTTATGTGCATAAGCATACTTTCTGGATGTATAAGTGCAGAAATGCGTGGGACAGAGGGATATCATAGTATAACCGCTAAAGAGGCATACAAGATGATATCGGAATTGGAGGAATATATAATTCTTGATGTACGGACTGAAAGCGAACGCCAAAAGAAATACATTCCCGGGTCTATATCTATACCTTTTCGTCAGATAAAAGACCGCGCGGATAATGAATTACCCGATAAAAATGCTATGATTTTTGTACATTGCCTATCCGGAGGCAGAAGCACAATTGCTGCAAGGGAATTAATTAGTCTTGGATATACAAATGTCTATGATTTTAAAAAAATTACCAGATGGCCAGGTGAGCTAATAAGAGATTAAGAAACATATAATTATTCATTCGATGCAGTATTGCAATAATTAATTAAAACACAAACCCAGAGATGGGGAACTTGATTTTGTGTATTATATTTTAGGTCACCTAAGCTTTTCAAGAACCTCGGCAACAACTTTGTCAGCTTCTTCGTAGGAAACCTGGCAGGTACCCACCTGTGTATGGCCGCCGCCGCCGTAACTGAGCATTAAGCTGCCGACATCAACGCTGGCTGTGCGGTTAATAATGCTATAACCGACAGTAACTGCAACAAAAGCTTTTTGGCGGCCATCAACAACCCACAGAGAGATATTTTGCTGGGGAAACAAAGTATAAATTAAAAAACGGTTTCCTGCATTAATTGGATCAACTCCCCTAAGGTCTATAACTATGGCATTGCCGTCTGGTTTGGCATGTTCCAAAAGCATCTCGCGAAAAGCGGTTTCCTGTTCCCGGTATACTTCTACCCGTTCCTGGACATCGGGCATTTGCATAATTTCATCGATGTTTTTCTCGCCGCAGGCAGTGGCCAGTTTTTGCATTAGATCATAATTGCTGATGGTAAATTCTCGAAAACGTCCCAGTCCAGTCCTTGGATCCATGATATATCCAAGCAAAACCCATCCATGCGGCCGGAGAATTTCATCGGTGCTAAGGTTTGCCGAATCAACCTTATCTACGTAACGAATCATTTCCGAAAAACGCCCCAGTTTTTCGTCTCCGCCGTAATAATCATACACAACACGGGCACAGCTTGGAGCAAGCGTTGATACGCCTTCAAAAAAGAAATTTTGTCCCAGCCGTTCGCTTTCACTGGAATGGTGATCAAACCAAAGCTTACAGCCTTTTACATAAGGAATATTTGCAAGAATGTCATCATCGGTAATTTTTACCAATCCGTCTTGAATATCTTTAGGATGGACAAATTTCCATTCATTTATAAAACCGAGATAATGCAAAATAGCCCCACAGGCTAAACCGTCAAAATCTGATCGTGTTACTAATCTCATATTACCACCTACCAGCCTTAATTATACAATATTTTGTTTTTTTAATCTATAGGTTTTTATTTTTTTCAAATTTTTGCTGCGGACCGTGTTCGGGGATCAGGGGGAACGGGGATCAGGGATCAGGGATCAGGGATCAGGGAAAAGTGAGCAGTGAGCAGTGAACAAAGAGCAATTAGCAATTAGAAAAGAGCAAATGAAGACAGGGAGTAGTGAACAAAGAGCAATTAGCAATTAGAAAAGAGAAAATATTGAAGTATCAAGATTAGATAATAAACAAGGATATTTGCTATTTGCTCTTTGTTATTTGCTCTTTTGTCACTAACCCCTAACCCCTGACCCCTTTATTGAAGTTACAGACAAGTTTTATGCGCACCATAGCATAACGCGTTCATTTATCGCTGAAGCCGCAATGTCTATAACCCGCTGGTTTGATGAACCGCGAAACCGCAATCCTATATTCCGTAATTCATGCATATATTTTCCGTCAATTAATATATCGCTTTTTTTTAATAAATCCTGTATGCTGCTGTCTGTGTTTATTAATAATTGCTCATAAGTAAAACCTGTATAAGTAACAATATCTAAATTCATTTGATGGGCTGTATATGCTATTTCTGCAAGTTCTTCAGCTTGAAGAAAAGGTTCTCCTCCGGAAAAAGTGATGCCCCTTTTGTTTTTACAGTTTTTTTTTATTTTACGAATAACCTGCTTAACCGAATATTCTTCGCCGCTATTACAATCCCATGTTTCAGGATTTTGACAATAGGGGCATTGATGATGACAACCCTGCGCAAAAAGAACAATCCGCAATCCGGGGCCATCGACCATACTGTCAAGTGTAATGCCTGATAACCTCATGTTTATAAATGAACCTCGCGGTTCTGTACTTCTGCAAATTTACTGTCATTAAAACGGTCAAGGGTAGATAAATAACCGGTAATTCTGCGTACCCTGCTTATCTTTTTTCCGCTGCACTTAGGGCAGGAATCCTCTGTTATAACTCCGTTAAATCCGCAGTCTTCACAAATGTCTACAGGAAAATTTACCGCGGCATAACCCATATCCGCATCTGCCATTGCACGTATTATGGATTCAAATGCTTCAAGGTTTTGTTCAGGCGCTGACGGTAATTCAACATACGATATATGGCCTGCATTACAGTATTTGTGATATGCGCCTTCAATTTCAATTTTTTTCAGGGCTTTTATTTTGTATTCTACCGGCACATGAAAAGAATTTGTATACCATTCTTTGTCGGTAACACCGGGAATTATTCCGTATTGTTCTATATCAATTTTAGTAAATTTTCCGCTTAATTGCTCTGCAGGAGTGGCGAGTAATGTAATATTTAATTGATGTTTTTTTGTTGCTTCATCACATCTGCGGCGCATATGACTGACAATAGTTAAGCCCAGGGTTTGCGAATCGATGCTTTCTCCATGGTGTTTGTCCGTAAGCGCAACAAGGCATTCTGCAAGGCCGATAAAACCAATGCTTAAAGTTCCGTGCTTAATAGCTTTTTCTATTGGATCATTTTTCCCCAGCTTTTCGCTGTCCAGATACAATTTTTGCCCCATTAAAAACGGAAAATCTTTAACTTTTAAATTTTTTTGCACATCATACCGTGTCAGCAGTTGTTCAATGCACAGATCGATAACATTGTCAAGGTATTTCCAAAAACTGGCAAGGTCTTTGTTTGCGCGTATGCCAAGCCTTGGCAGGTTAATGGTTGAAAATGACAGATTCCCTCTGCAATCGGTAACATTCGGCCCATTGCAATTTGCGATAACCCTGGTCCTGCAGCCCATATATGCCACTTCTTCATCGCGGAACGGTTTATTAAAACTGGAATCCTGGAATGAAAAATTTGGGAACAGCCGTTTACAGGCAACAAGCATGCTTAATTTAAACAAATCATAATTGGGATCCCCGGCTTCAAAATTAACATCTTCCTTAAGTTTAAAACAAACGTTAGGAAATATTGGCGCTTCGCCTTTTCCTAATCCTTTTTCATAAGCAAGTAAAAAACATTCTGTAACCATTCTGCCCGCTTCGCTTGTATCAGTTCCAAAATTAATGCTCGAAAAAGGCACCTGGGCGCCAGCCCGCGAATGCATTGTATTTAAATTGTAAACAAATCCTTCCATTGCCTGAAAAACTTCTTCTTTGGTTCTGTCATAAATTAATTTTTCCAGTTTCTTTTCATCTGCAATTAATCCTAAATCACTTAGATTTTTACGTATAATTTTTTCCTGCCGTATTTTTTCCAATTCTACATAAACAGCCATGTCGCGATCGAAATATGCGAATGACTGCCCTCCATGCATATCGTTTTGATTGCCTTGCAGAATAATGGCGGCTAAGGCTGCCGCCGTTTTAATGCCTTTTGGCGGGCGTATGTAACCGTGCCCGTTATTAAATCCATCGCGCAAAATGCGGCCTAATGGAATTTGCAGGCAGGTAAGTGTTTTACCGTACCACGCCAAATCATGTATGTAAATATCGCCGTTAATGTGCGCTTGTGCTTCTTTTTGGGGAATCATGCGTTTTAGATAATAATTTTTTGAAGCAATTTCTGAAATTTGAAGCACTTTTGCGGACGGAGAATTTCCGACATTCGCATTTTCGCGGTTTGTTTCTTTTAATATCTCTTCTACCGCATTCATGAGTTCGCTTTGCGCATCCCTCACGCGGGAGCGGTTATCGCGATAGAGAATGTACGCTTTAGCCGGTTTTACATGCCCGTTTTCAATGAGAACTGTTTCGACTAAATCCTGCACGTTTTCGACAGAAAAGGTATCTTCCGTATATTGTTCTTTGATTTTTTTTAAAACTTGAACCGTTAATTCCAAAGCTACCCCGCGATCTGCTTCTCCAACAGCTTGCTGGCCTTTGAAAATTGCGTCCGTTATTTTACTCTCGTTAAAGGCCTGTTGCCTTCCATCGCGTTTTATTATTGTTGCAAACAAATTATTCCTCCCAAAATCTTTATATAAAGTCTATTTGTAATAATATCAGGATTTTTTATTTTTGTCAATTAGGCAAATTGCTTATTTTTCCGTTAAATTATATGATTGCATATGGAAAAGCAAAAAATGAATACTGCCGAAAAAATTACATGCCCAAACTGCAATACAGAAATTGATGTAAACATGGCCTTAAGCCAGGAAATTGAAACACGGCTAAAAACNGAATATGCCGCTCAAAACAGCAAGCATCTTGCCGAAATTGAGAAATTGCAAAAAGAAAAAGCGGAAATTGAAANGACTGTTTCAAATGAAAAAGAAAANGAATACAAACAGCTCCTAAAAAAAGANACAGAGAAAATAAAAGAAGAACTTATTGAAGAAACCAATGAAGAGCTAAAGTCCTTGCAGAAANCCCTCAAGGAAAAATCTGAACAGGTAATTGAACTTAATAAAACCAGGGCCGAACTTGAAAAAATCAGGCTGGAAAAAGAAGAAATTGAATACAAAATAACTGCTTCAAAAGATGCTGAATTATCAAAAAAATTAAAAGAAGAACGTGAATCCCACAGGGCCTTACTTGAAACCGAGCGGGAACGGGTAAAGAAGGAAGCGGCAGATGAAAACGCGCTTAAAATTGAAGAGCTGCGGAAAAAACTTGAAGACCAAACCCTTTTGGCAGAAGAAATGAAACGCAAGGCCGAACAGGGTTCTATGCAATTGCAGGGCGAAGTGCAGGAGCTTGCCATTGAAGATATTCTTAAAGACACTTTTCGTTTTGACATTATTGAACCTGTGCCCAAAGGAATAAGCGGAGCAGATATTATTCAGAAAGTCCGCAACAATGCCGGCAACGAGGCTGGCATTATTGTTTATGAAAGCAAACGCACAAAAGCATTTGGAAAAGAATGGACAGGAAAATTAAAGGAAGACGGCGGGCGTGTAAATGCCGATATTTGCGTATTGGTAACAGAAGCGCTTCCGGATGACATTGACCGGATTGGAATAAAAGACGGGGTGTGGGTTTGCAGTTTTGCCGATTTAAAAAGCACGGCCCTTCTGTTACGCGATAGAATTATCAGAGTGAGCGAAGCATATGCTTCACAAACAAATAAAGGCGAAAAAATGCAAATGCTCTATGATTATCTTACCGGCAAAGAATTTGCTTTGCAAATAACGGCAATGATTGAAGGGTTCAGCGAATTGCAGAAAGGATATTTGGAAGAACGAAACAGAATGGAAAAAATCTGGAAGACCCGGGAAAAACAACTGGAAAAAA
>WRNF01000064.1 GCA_009776715.1 Treponema sp.
AAAACGCCGCAGCGCCTCTTCCCTGCCGGCAATTACCTGCACAAAATCCTGTTTTGAATCGATGATACGTTTCATTTCAGTTTCAATTATGCCAAGCGCATCTTCGGCAATGGGCTGCGGCAGCAGAAAATCGTAATAAAAACCGTTCTCGATAGCCGGACCGATAGCGGTTTTTGTTCCCGAAAAAAGAGTTACCACAGCCTGCGCCATAATATGGCTTACAGAGTGGCGGATAATTGACAGTTTTTCTGAATTCTTGTTAATTTCGGACATGCTTAAAGATAGCATTTTTTGGTTAGTGTGACTAGGAGTTTGCAGAGTAAAAAATACTCATAACAGTGTTTTTCGTGTTTTTTATCGAAAAGGACAATAGGACTATAATACGCGTTCGATAAACTCCTGTATAATACAAATAAAAGAATGCTATTAAGGCTTAAACCATTCATACCAGCCTTGTGCTGTATTGTTCCAGCCAATTAACCATGCCGTTAGTTCGTCAACCATAAGCTCATTAATATTGTATGATGTTCTTAACATTATTGAATTTGGAAAATATTGCCGTGCCCTTTGTTCTTTTTCTCTTGATTGCTGAAAGGTTTCATAAAGATCCCATGCTCCAAAAAGATGCAGCATTTCATGCGCAATGCTTGCTTCATACATTTCCAGGCCGCCCCAGTATTTGTTATACACCACGCAGGTTTCTGTAAAATATTTTTCTTTGTCCATAAATTCGCTTTCATAAGCAATTGAATATGATCTTCCTTCTCCTTTTACATATATGACAACTAACGCATTTTCACAGTTTGTATTATTCTGAACCCAATCATAAAAATCCAAATTTTTAACATACCCAATTTTTTTAAACACAGTGGTAAGAACATTAATATCCTCGCGGCCTGAGCCAGTCCCGTAATTTACATACTCCAGCTTAATGTCTTCGGCAAAGCCAAAACTGCCGCCTTGAAAATTAACTGTTGTTCCGTAATTGGAAGCCTGTTTTTGCAGCCAATTCTGCGCAGCATATAGTTTACTGCTTGCTTCATTTTTTTCTTCCTGCGTCCATTTGTTATTATAATCGGAAACAAAACACTGGAGAACATAAATATTCCCTTTTAAAATTTTTGCGCTTCCCAGTTGGTACTGACTGCTATTTTGTGCATAAATTTTAATTGATGCAAAGATTAAAAAAATTAATACGGCCTTTTTCATTATATCTATCCTTCTGTTTTATAAAAAATTTGACTGCGGCAATGAAGCAACCCTATGGTAACTTATTTCAAATATTCATTATAACACGGATTAGCACGGATTTCCACAGATTATCACAGATTATTTAAAATTTTAATTCTTAAAATCCGTGTAAATCCTTCAAAGCCTCCCTTCGGTCGGCGAGTGTAAGGAAAATTATTATACGTCGCCGCTAAAGCGGCTTGTACTACCGTCTAATCCGTGTGCATTTGACATCCAATGCCACCAAGTGCGGCTTTAGTTTGAAGTTAGAGACAAGCTCCTGCGCCGCTTCCGCAGCGAACCAACTCTTTGGTAACTTTCGAGAAAGAACAGATCGCTTCAATTTTTTTACCACGGAGGACACAGGGGGGAAAACGGAGAGCGCATCTACGATGCGACACGGAGGGAAAAAATAAAATATTTATTATTCTTCTCCGTGATTCTCCGTGGTTTATACTCCGTGCCCTCCGTGGTTATTATTAAATCAGAGAGGCCAAATGAAGTTAGAGCCAGGCCAAGCATTATTTTTCCATCCTCCCTTGACTATGCGAAAAAATACGCTATACTTTAAAGAAAGAAATTTTAGTTTTAATGAGCTTTTACGGAGAAAAAAACAATGAAGATAATAATGAAGATAATAAAGTGTTTTTGCGCAATAGCAATATTTATTTCTTTGGCAGCCTGTACCACCAATGACTATTCGACTAATTTAGTCGGCGCTTCGGATTATTCAACGGTGGCAGTTAAAGACTTTAAAACATTGGGCATTATTACCGTTTATGCGCAGGAAGTACATTATTCCGGGCCTTTTGGCTTTAAAAAAAGGGTAGAGGGGTCAAAAATTACATTCTCTGATCTTATGCAGGAAGCGGCAAAACTGGAAGCGGACGACATCATCAATATAAGAATAGACATGAACAGCAATTATTCAAAGGGCTTTGGTTCTTTTTTCACCGGATGGTCAAAGACATACACCTATACCGGCACTGCGCTGGCCATTAAGTACACCGATAAACTGGAAACCGAGGTGGGCGATCCTCAGCTCAGCGGCCTCCCGAAATCCCCGGAACAAAGCGGTGCGGTAAGAACTACCAGAGCCGGCAAGGTGATACTAAGGTAACGGGTGTAATATGCGTTCAGGCTGTGCGGCATTAATTTCGTTTTTCTTTTTTTATGCGGTATTCTGCCTGCTGCCTGGCTGCAATAGCGTTATGGATTTTTCTGCCCCGATTGCGGGAAAATTTAACACAGCCGATCTGCCGGTAAAAAACTTTGAAATTATTGGCCCTGTGTACGCAGCCTCAACAGAAATACATACCGTTGGTTCTTTCGGCGTTGTAAAAAGAGTCGAAGGAGCAAAAATTACTCATAACGATTTGGTAATCGAAGCTGCCCGCCTTAATGCCGATGATATTATTAATGTAAGAATCGACAAAAAAACCAACGGCAAAGCGGGTTTCCTTAACTGGCTTACAGGATGGGAACGGGTTTTTTCCTATTCCGGCAGTGCAATAGCAATAAAATATGTAGATGAATAAGTTGATGGTTTTAACAGGAGAACAATATGAAAAATAAATTTTACCCAAATTTTTTAATTGCAGTTTTACTAACAGCATTTTTTTGCTGCATTGGCTGCACTAATGAGGATGCGCAGCAGAATACCGCTGTTTCATCCTTTTCCGGCTCGATTGCCGAACGCGGAAGGCCTGTTCAGGATCTTTCCGATTACCGGCTGGTTTACTATGAACCGGTTGAAAGCGAGGGCTCTTATTCTACCGCCAATATTCAGGAAAGCGATGACCCGTTTATTATAAGCGATTACGGCCCATTCGAAGAGCTGCCGTCTGAAATTAAAAAGCCGTCCATTTATGCGGTTTTTTCCCAGCCTGTTGTTCCCCTGGCAAAATTGGGCGATCCCATTCGGGAAGATTCGGAACTGTTCTCTATCGACCCGCCCCTTGCAGGCGTGTACCGCTGGTACGGGTCAAAACTTTTGTCTTTTGAACCCGATGCTGACGTTATTCCCCAGCAGCGTTATACGGTAACCGTTTCCGATAAAATTAAATCGCTGGGCGGCAAAAGTTTGCAAGGGTCCAGAACTTTTAATTTTGAGACAGAACGGCTTTCTGTATTGGATTGGGAGTTAGGCGCAACAGACGATTGGGTTTGGAATCAAAATGCGCATCCTGAAGACGCAAAATACATTAAGCTAATGTTTTCATATCCGGTAAATCTTAGTGAAATTGCAAAATGGATAGAGATACGGGCGGCGGGCAGGACATGGTCCTTTAGCCTGTCCCGGCTTCCCGAAATTGACGAAAAACATTTCAAGGCTGAGCAGGGGGTGTTGGTCAGTATTAGAGACGCATTGCCGCTTGATTCCGATGTGGTAATAGAATTAAAAGAAGGCGCCTGTTCTGAAGCTGGCTGGCTTGGCACAAAAACTGCGCAAAGCTGGACATACCATACTTTACTGCCGTTCAGCTTAGAGGATGCATGGGTAAACAGTTATTCCCGTCCGCAGACGCAGCAAAGCGATACAATTCCCGTTTCCCTGCGTTTTTCCCAGAATGTGGAAACAAACGGAATTGAAAGATTTATCTCTGTCGAAGGGTTCCCCGCGTTAAAAAAAGAAAATTTCACTGTTTTCGGTTCTACGGTTATTATTAGCCAACTGCCGCTGGAATATGAAAACAACTATTTTGTGCGGATTTCCCCGGATTTCAAGGACCTGTACGGGCGCAGCTTAGGCAGGGATGAGAGGATCGAGATAAATGTGGGAGAGGCCAGCAGTTATGTTTTTATCCGCAACTCCGGTTCCCGCATGCTAGAGGCTGGGTTCCCGCCAAAAATTATTTGGGAAACCCAGAATCCTGTTTCTCTGCGCAGCGCAATTGCTGCCGCAAACAGCCCCTACGAGCGGATTCCCTTAACAAATTTAAATAGAATTGATGTTAATACATTTTCCGCAAATAAAAAAAATTATATTTTTGAAGACCTGTCGCCGTATCTTAATGCTTCAGGAAAAGGAAGCGCCGCGTTCCGCTGGGAATATCAAACCAAATCTTCATGGCAAAAAGGAAGGGTNGATACCAACAATACATGGCTTACTGTTCAGGTAACGAATATCGGCATAACNGTGCGTTATGCGTATAANATGGTTCTGGTGTGGGCTACGCATCTTTCAGACGGAACGCCTGCTGCGGGCGCNGCAGTTGATCTTTTGGAAAGCGGCGAACCTGTTGTCAGCGGGCAAACCGATGCTCAGGGACTGGCTGTGTTTAATTTTTCCAACGATGAATTTGTTTCATTGTTTTCAGAACCTCAGTCCTATTACTGGAATGAATCTGTTTTTGGGAACGGCTTGCGTGTTCGGGTAAGCGAAGGATCGGGTAATTCGCAGGACAAAGCGGAATTTATTCCCAATGACAGCCACAATGTCTGGCGTTTTAATGTTGGCGCGGCAGTTAGCCCGTTTTCCGCCGAAAGAGAACGCATGGCAACCTTCCTTTTTACCGACAGAGGGCTTTACCGCCCTGGTGAAACAGTTACTTTCCGCGGCATAGACCGCAGGCTGCAGCGCGGGAAACATTCTGTGTACCAGGGGCCTTACCGCATCGAGGTAAGCAGCGGCGCATACCAGGCGNCGGTTATAACTGCNTTAACGGGAAACACCACCATCAACGGCGGCTCTTACGGTTCTTTCACACTGCCGGACAATATTGATCCNGGCGAGTACAGGATTATTTACAAACGCGGCTCTGCGCCGCCTTCCGGCGGGGGCAGGGAGCAGGAGACNTCAATTTCGTTTACTGTGGCAAATTTTGAACGCCTGCGTTTTGAATCTTCGCTGCGTTTTACCGACACCACTGTTTTCCAGGGAGAAAAATTAAACGCATCGCTTTCTGCATCCTATCTTGCGGGCGGCGGACTGTCCGGTGCGCCTTTTTCATGGCACCTAACGCGGGAACCGGCAAGCTTTATTCCCGGCGGCTCAGACGGCGCCTGGGGCAACTGGTGTTTTGGGCCGGAATCTTACGACAGCCGCTCTTACGTGGGCAGTGGGCAGGGAACGCTTGGCCCTGACGGGAAGGCATCGATCAGCCAGGACATCCGCAGCGACGGCATAGAAGGCGCCGTGTACAGCTACCGGATGGAAGCTTCGGTGCAGGATGCGGCAAGGCAGGAAATTGCAAGCAGTGCCTCAATTTTGGCGCATCCCGCCTCTTTTTACATAGCCGCCCGCATTGATTCCGGGGCATTAAAAAACGCTGTTAAAAATGAAAATGCTTCCGGCAGCGCTGCTTTTGCGGCATCTGCATCTTCGGCATATTTTCTTAATGCGCAAATGCCTGCAACATTAAGCTGGGCCCTGGTAGCCCCGGACGGCAGCTCTGCGGCTAACGCCCTAAGGTCAGGCCAGCAAGCTGCGGAATTATCCATTCAGCTTGTATGGCATGAATGGAAACAGGCGCGCCAGGCAGGAATTGGCGGCAAGGTAAACCTTGTGTGGGAACGCGTGGAAGAAATTGTAGAACAGCGGACGGAAAAAATTTCCCCGCCGGCCGGGGCAAATGACTTTATTTCCGGCGTATTCAATTTTACTCCCGGCACAAGCGGTCTTTGGGAAATTCGGCTGCAAGGCAAAGATCAAAAACAGCGCATTGCCGTTACGCGCTTTCGTTTTTATGTAAGCGGCGCAGGCTGGGTGCGCTGGGATTCCGATGATGTTGATACAATCACCCTAACCGCCGACCGCCAGAATTATGCTCCGGGAGACACGGCAAAAATCCTGGTGCGCTCTCCTCTGGAAAAAGGCAAATATCTTTTAACTTTAGAACGCGAAGGAATTATATCGCAGAAAATTATTGAACTTAACGGATCGGCCATGACCATAGATGTTCCCATCGAGGAATCGTATATTCCGGTAATTTATGTTGCGCTCTGTTCATATACAGTACGATCCGGCCCTCCGCAAAACACTTATTACGATCCGGATTTGGACAAACCAAAAGGCGTATTCGGCGTTACTCCGGTGTATGTCGACACATCAACACGCAATTATAAAGTGGAAGTAATAAATTCCAAAAGCGTTTACAGCCCTGCGGAAAAAGCAGAAGTAACCATTAAAGTTACGCTGAACGGCAGGCCATCTCCCAATACCGAAGTTACTTACATGGCTGTTGACCGCGGAGTGGTAGATCTGATCAATTACCATGTGCCGAATCCTGTTCACTTTTTTTACAACCCCTGGAATTTTCCGCTTGGAGTGAAGGGAGCAGACAGCCGGTCGCTGCTGATTGATCCGGTTACGTATAACATTTCCGACCTTCAGGGAGGCGACAGCGAAGCAGATGATGCCAAGATACAGGAACGAAAAGACTTCCGCCCGACAGCGGTTTTTGAACCTTATCTTGTTACCGGGGCAGATGGAACAGTAAAGGTGCAATTTACCCTGCCCGATTCGCTTACCACATACAGATGCACCGCTGTTGCCGCAGGGCTAAATAANTTTGGGATACAGGAACAGGATCTGCAGGTAAGCGCTCCGCTTACTGCGGTTGCCGCCCTTCCCCGCAAACTGCGCTGGCGCGATACCGGCACAGCATCGCTTATTCTTACCAATCTGGAGAACGTGCCTGTTGAGGCCAGTGTTTCGCTTGCAACCGGGACAGAAGGCGATTCCGAGGAATTAATTATTGCAGTTGACGGCGATGATACAAAAACAGTAACGGTTTCTGCAAATTCTTCTACGGAAATAACATTTAAACTTGCGGCAATGAGCGCCGGGGATGCGCAGCTTGTTTTTACGCTTCGATCGCCTAAGGTTAATGAGCGGATAATACGAAAACTTCTTGTTGACAGGCCTGTTCTGCTGGAAACGGTTACCTCCATTGGCAGCTTGGGATCGGATAAAAATTTTATCGAAGAAGGAATGATTATTCCTTCGCTGGTTCCCCAGGGAACAGGCAGTGTCACGGTAAGCCTTTCCGCTTCGCGCATAGCGGCGCTTAAAGAGGCAATGGGCTGGCTGCTTGATTATCCTTACGGATGCCTTGAACAGCGGACAGCGAGGCTTTTGCCGATAGTTGCGTTTGGCGATCATTTAGATGCCTTTGATATTTCCAGTCCATTAAAAACCGCAGGCGTTTGGGACCCAAAAAAAATTGTTGAAGAAGAACTTGCAACAATTGCCAAATCACAATTGCCGGACGGTTCTTTCCCCTATTGGCCGGGAAATTCAACAGGCAATGCGTATGTCAGCTTAAGAGTTGCCCATATCGCAGCGCTGGCAAAAAACAAAGGCATATCATTGCCAAATGACCTGAATACCAGACGCTTAATATCATGGATTACCGCAGCCGCAACCGATTCCAATGCAATTCCAGTGTATAACCGCTTTTCAAAAGACATGTTCCTAAAAGGTTATTCACTGTGGATTAGGGCAATGTACGATGAAATGATAGGCTCTGAATTAAGTTCATTTTTAAGGCAGGGTGATGCCTTAGGCATTTCCGGCTGGGCTTTTGCCGGGTTAGCCGCAGTTGAACTGGGGCAGACAAAAACTGCTGTTTCTGCCAAAGACAGTATACGCCGTTTTATCCGGCCTGGCACCCAAAGCCTTGACCTAACCGATACATGGGAAGCAAGCCAGGGCATTTACTGGGGCGGTGATACAGACCGTTATGCGCTGGCGCTGATGCTGTATCAGGCATTAAGCCCCGAAGATGACATGACGCAGCGCCTTGCAAACACTTTGATTGGCCGGCAGCGCAGAGGTTTGTGGGGCAGCACGGCTTCTTCTTACTGGGCTGTGCTTGCATTTGGGGCATTGGGCGACATGGAAGAGATGGAATGGAAAGCAGCTTCCGGAGCGCCGCTTACCGCTTCTGTAAGTTTTGGCGGCGCATCTCTTTTTAATGCTGAATTTGCGCAGTACGGCGGG